>JBOHQZ010001113.1:0-2385 GCA_050732275.1 bacterium | reverse complement strand
CTTGTCGTCCCGATGCCGACGTTGCCATTCCCTCTGAAAAGAGCAATATGCCCGTTACCGGTGTTATCAACATCCAACGCAGCTCTTCCATTTGTTGCGGTGCCAACAAAGTAAGCCTGATCTCCAACGAAATGGAATTTCGTACTGGGTGATGTCGTCCCGATGCCGACATTGCTATTCAACCGATAAATATTCGCCCCGCTATGTCTCCACGTCGTATCCGCCAGCGAAGCCACCGAAACACTCGCCGTATCCGCGCGCAACGAGCTGAAGCTGTATCCCACACTCGTTAGCGCCATGCGTGGGGAAAGCTCCGGCTCGTTGCCAACTTGAATGCCCAGCCAATATTGTTGGTCAAATTTGACCGCCGCGCCAAATGGGGTTTGCTCGCCCAGCACGGTTGAAAAGAGTCCGCTCTTCACGGGCAAAGTTTTTGATTCAGACCAAATCGCCGTGCCGCCGGTGGGCGAGGTGTAAAATCGCAACGTGAAGGAGTAACTGCCATCCGGTCTCGGCTTACCGGCGTTATCCGTGAGCACGCCCTGGTAGGAAAGCGTGCGCGGGATTTGGGCTTGGAGCATATTCGATCCCACGATACAGATCAAAAGCGCCGCGATAACGAAAACAATACTGAAATTTTTCATAAACGTCTCCGCGTTGAAAGTTGATGAACCTGTGCGGCTTACCCGGTTTCCTTATGAATAGCCTGGGCCGCCGAATTATTGAAAAATTTTTCTTCTCATTGCTTTACGGGTTTAGTTTTCTTATATTCTCATAAAACCTTTACAAGCTTGATCGCTCGTACTTTTTGAGGTGAAAACCATGATCGCAGAACCGACCACACAAGAAGCCGTGCTTGAAAAAGTTCGCGCGCGGGTTGGAACCCTGGACGCCAAAGCCGAGCAGGCCGTGGCGCAAGCGATTGCCGTGCTCAATGAATCCCGTCAGAGCGAGCCGCCGGCACGACCGGTTGAAGAAAAATTTGTGAGCGCCAATGTCAGTTTGGCTCAGTATGATGCCTGGTCGCCTGAAGAGCGTTTTCAATATCTCAACAACGCCAAGAAAATTAATGCGCATTGGATCAAGAAATATTTCCAAGACTTGAGCGCGGCGTGGCTGATGGTGATTGACGGCGAAGTCATTGCACACGGCGCGAGCATTCAGCATTTGCCGCAGGAGCAAGAGTTTGAGGCGTTGTGCGAAAAGCATGGAAAATACCCTTTTGTTTTTTTCAATCCCCGCCTGTTCATGATTGAAGAGGCGTTGGCTTGGCACCACACCGTCGAACCGGATGATGCTTATCCCACCGTTGCCGTTAAACTGCGCGGCGGGCGGGGCGTTCTTGATCTGGTTGCCGATTTGGATACGGGCGCCATCGATGCGTATTTCAATCTTGACCTTCTCGTCAAGCATGGCTTGCTCACGCCAGGAACTCGCGACTACGAAGATGAGTCGGAGCATCTCGGGCAAAGCTTCCGCTTTATCGCCAAACCGCTGTGGTTGTCCGTGGCAGACAAAAACGGCAATTCAAGAGAAGCCGGCTTCTTCGCGTTTTGCATCAAAAATTGGCGCCACAGCCCCTTCGTCGCCATTAACCCGAACCGCACGGCTTTGGTCGGTCGCAGTGTGTTCTTCAAAATCGCGCCGGTCATTCTTCTCGATTTTGCCGCGCGCCAGGCAGAGATTGAATTCCCATCGAGTTAATGTGGTTGAATAAGAACCAGCACCAATCCCTCGCCACTTTCCAGCGTTGACATCGCTTTACCAATTACAGCTCCATAGGCTCGTTCATGATCCGTCGCCTTCATCGCATGTCCCGGAACATCCGACGTCGTCAGCAAATCACCCGGCTTGATGGGGCCGTTGGCGGCGGTGGCTAAAGCGTACACGCGGCCGCCTACGGCCGTAGGCTGAGCGCAACGTTCTGCCCGCCTTCCATCACGCCTTCTTGCGTGAGCGTTAAGCCCGGATTGATGCCGCCCGCGCCGCCTACGGCCGTAGGCTGACCACGCCGGCCACGCGCTTGTCGTAGGCTTGATGGCTCAATTTCAACTGCCCAGGATTGTCTTCATCAATGATCACCAACGCGCCTTTGGGAATGGGCTGGCTCTCGGAAATCTCAAACGGCTCGGCGAGGTCACCGCCGCCGGTGATGGCTAATACTTTGGTGGTAGTCGTTCCCTCCACATGTAGCATAGTAGTTGGACTGGTCGTGCCGATACCGACATTGCCCCCTTGATCAATAACCATTTGTTCAACAACCGAGGAACCGTCATCACTTGCTCGACCGAAATGCAGAACTCCGTCTTTGTTTGAGAGCCACTTGACTCTATATCCAGTTGTCGTGTTCGGGTCTCGTAATACTAATGTTCCTCCTGCATTATC
>JBOHQZ010001112.1:0-2386 GCA_050732275.1 bacterium | reverse complement strand
CCCCCAATACGATGGTGCTGACGCCGGCAGCGGCGAAGGCCTGGTTTGGTAATGAAGATCCGGTGGGCAAAAGTTTAACTTTCCTGGGCGGCTTGGCGAATTGGGAGATGCGGATCACCGGCATTTTGGAAGACGTTCCCAGCAACTCGCATTTGCAATTCGAGTATCTCGTATCTTTCAGCACGGTCAAGGGATTCATGGGCGAGCACGCGCTCGAAGAGTACATCAATTTCAACTATTACACCTATCTGCTGCTGCCGCCGGCCGTTCAGCCGCAACAGCTCACCCCCAGATTTCCGGACTTTCTGCGCAAGTATCGCGGCGAAGATACGGCAAAGAACACGGCTATGGCGCTTCAGCCTTTAACCGACATTCATCTCACCACGGACGTTCGCTGGGACGTCGGCACCAACAGCGACAAAAAATACCTTTACATTTTTTCCGTCGTCGCCTTTTTCATTTTGATCATTGCCGGCATAAATTTTATCAATCTCGCCACCGCGCGCGCGGCGCTGCGGGCCAGGGAGGTCGGCGTGCGCAAAGTTGTCGGCGCTTACCGGCGGCAGTTGATGCTGCAATTATTCGGCGAGTCGATTTTTGCCAGCGTGCTGGCGATGATTTTGGCGCTGGCCTCGTTACAGCTTCTGGCGCCTTTTATCAGCAATTTGTTGGGACGCGCCATCAGCTTCGATCCGTTTGCCGACGCCGGCATATTGCTCGTGCTGATTAGTCTCGGGCTTCTCACCGGCGTTCTCGCTGGAATTTATCCTGCAGTTGTCTTGTCCGCTTTCGATCCCGCCAAAGTTTTGAAAGGGCTGGTGACGCGCGGCGTGAAAGGTGCGCGTCTGCGCAAGAGCCTCATTGTCGTGCAGTTTGGCATCGCGGTCTTTTTGCTCGTCGCGATCGTTACGCTCTATAATCAATTGCATTACATGAAAACCCGCGAATTGGGTTTCAAGAAAGAGCAAGTGATTTTTCTCGGCCTGAGCCGTGAGGTCAAGGGACGTTTCGAGACGTTCCGGCAAAATTTGTTGAGCAGCGCCAACATTCTCAATGTGGCGCTCGCCGGCAGCGTTCCAGGGCGCGTGGGCACGAGTCGCGGCTACAATTGGCCGGGACAACAGCAGGATCAGGACGACAAAAGTTTTTATACGATGTTCGGCGATCACCAAACTGTGGAAGCTTTGGGATTGCAACTGCTGCAAGGCCGCTCCTTTTCCAGCGAGATTGCGACCGATGTAACGAGCGCTTATATTTTGAACGAAACTGCGGTGCGTGAGCTGGGATGGGATGATCCCGTCGGCAAGCCTTTCAAAGTGTGGGATGAAGAAATGGGCCAGGTCATCGGCGTCGTGAAGGATTTCAATTTCAGATCGTTGCACCAAAAAATCGAGCCACTGGTGTTGGACATCAAGCCGGAATGGTCGTGGAGCGCGGCGATTCGTATTGCGCCCAACGAGGTGGCGAGCACGTTGAGTTTTATTGAAATACAATGGCGGGCGTTGGAACCCGATCTGCCTTTGAGCTATCGCTTTCTCGACGAGGATTTCGACCGGCTCTATCGCTCGGAAGAGAAGCTCGGACAGCTCTTCAGCAGCTTCGCTTTTCTGGCTTTGTTCGTCGCCTGTCTCGGCTTGTTTGGGTTGGCCTCTTTTACTGCCGAGCAGAGAACGCGCGAAATCGGTATTCGCAAAGTTTTGGGCGCTTCGGTCACGGAAATTTTACTATTGCTCTCAAAAGAATTTACGAAGCTCGTGGCTTTCGCTTTTGTGGTTGCCGCGCCGTTTGCTTACCTCGCGATGAGCGAGTGGCTGCAAAATTTTGCTTATCATATCCCGCTAGGCGTAAGTCCTTTTTTGCTTGGTGGCGGCTTGGCGCTGCTCATCGCGCTGGCGACGGTGAGCGCGCAGGCGATCAAAGCCGCCCTGGCGAATCCGATCAAGGCGTTGAGGTATGAATAAAAAATGTAAGGTGTAAGAAGTAAGCAAGGCGTAAAACGTGACTCTAAAAATTACGTTTTACGCCTTACGTTTTTACCACGCTGTATAATTGTAAACCTCCTACCGCATCGTCGCCTCGTTTCATTCCCCCAAATCCACCATTCGTCGCCGGATGCTAAACTTTCGTTAGCGCATGCTGTCTTTTTGTCAAGAAAGGAGGTGACAGCGTGAAAGTCAAGACCAACGTCAAAGCCGGACAAGGCGGTTGCGTCGATCCGGATGGATAAACAAGCTGCGATCAGCAAACTCTGTACAGCGAAGCGATCTCCGAATAACACTGAAGAGATTGCTTCGTTGGCGCAAAGTATTCCGCTATTTTCCCTCATTACAGCGTTTTTCATTTGAATAAAGATGTTGTTATTCCGAACGTAACGAAGAATCTGCTG
>JBOHQZ010001111.1:0-2389 GCA_050732275.1 bacterium | reverse complement strand
GAGGTTGGCGCTTCAACAATTCCCAGCTCGGCAGCAATGGCATGCGTAACAATGGTTTCGATTTGCGCGGCTCGCATCGACAAACGATGATCTGCTATGGCGCCGGTGAGCGACGGACTGCTCTCGACAACGTACAACCGATTCATTTCTTTCCGGCCATCATGCACGCGGCGTTTGGTCATGAACTCTCGCGCGTAGCGCAAACTGCCAGGCAGGTCGATGAGAAGATCGGCGTCCAGTGAGAGAATCACTTCGGCTTGATCGAAACGATATCGCGTTTCGACATATTCACCGAAGGCCAAACGGCTGCCCTCGCGGGCGTTGTCGCGTCCCGCCGGCTCGTATTGATGCCATTTCGCTGATGGAAAAGCCGCGAGCAGCGTTTGCATTTGATTGGCGAGCGTCGGCGAGGTGATGGTCTCGGTTAAAATGCACAAGCCTTCGCCTTTCTTGGCGCGCAAGCCTTCTAGTTCAGTGCTGATGGCGGTGACAAAAGCATCCCACGTGCTGATGTTTCCCAAGTTTGCCACCGTTTGCGAGCGATCCGGATCATAAAGCGTCAACACCGCCGCTTGCGCGAAAATATCTGTGGCGCCCAAGCTGGCGGGATGGTCGGGGTTGCCCTCGACTTTGGTGGGCCGGCCTTCGTGATTTTCGACGAGTACGCCATTGGCGTAGCCGCCATTCAAAATCGCGGTGGCAAAATAAAGCGGCTTGCCAGGAATCAGCTCTTCCGGCGATTTGACATACGGGAAAATTTTCTCTTCCGGCTGGCGCGTGCAGGCATTGATGCCGGCGAACACGAGAGAAGCGCCCATCAATTTAAGAAAGTCGCGGCGGCCCAAATCGACTTTACCAACCACCTCCGGCGCGAACTCGTTTTCAACCGATTTCTGAAATTCTTCCGTATTCGCCAACTCTTCGAGGCTGCGCCAATATTGTTGGCCGCGCATGGTTTCCAAACGCGCGCGAATATCGGCTAAATCGAGGTGATCGGTTTTATTGTTCTTTAAATCCATGCAAGACCCGCGTAAAAAGCATGTTTTTCTCATTCATTTGAGAACCGCAACTGGATACTTTGGAATCACATCATCAACTGTCACGATGGTTAAACCAAGCACATTGGCTTGGCAGATCAACATGCGATCAAACGGATCGCGGTGAATCGGAGGAAGTTGGGCAAGGTGAGCGACACTGGCTTCATTCAGTGTCAAGCTTGCGATTTGATGCCGTTCACGCTGCTTCGAAAGATAACTTTCTGCTGGCTCAGGCAATGGCAGTTTGTCAAACTGATATTTGATAATCGCTTCCCAAAGCGATACCACGCTAAAATAAACTTCATTATCAGGGTTGCGAATGCTTTCTCGTTTATCAATTGGCAAACGTTCGTCGCCGCTGATGTACCAGAGAAAGATATGAGTATATAGAAGGAGTTTCATCGTCCTTCAAACTCTGCAATGATATTTTCCGGCAAAGGGTTGTCGAAGTCATCAGGAACGCGGAACTCTCCCGCACATAGACCGAACGGACGAGACACCTTGTGGGAATTGGAGATGATCGGCTTAATCTCTGCTACTGGCTTGCCGGCTTTAAAGAGTACGAGCGACTCACCGGCCTCTACGCGATGGAGAAAAGCCGGCAAGTTTTGCTTCACTTCGTCAATGCTTATCTGAGCCATAACTTAATTCCCTTCTCGGTTTGTGGGAAATCAAACGTCTTGTAGAAAAAACATTTATTCGCTTGATTAAAATATAATACAAACTCTGAGAAAGGCAAATTCTTATTCACCTTTGCAAGATCGAATTCATTGTCGCGAACAGCCGCCCACAAGGGGCGGGGATTACGTTACCGATGACACACCGAGCAATTCGTGAGCTTTTCAATTTTGTATTCCTTGAGCAGCGCGGCGCCCAAAGCGGCTTGATCTTCCACAGGTTTCCAAGTCGTGCTAAAAACTTGATCGCGCGGGCGCACGAAACGCTCCGGCGCGCGATGGCAACTGAGGCACCACTCCATGTTCAGCGAGTTTTCGCGCCACGTCAACGCCATCTCGCCGATGGGGCCGTGACAGGTCACGCAGCCGACACCTTTTTTAACATGAATGCTATGATTGAAATAAACGAAGTCCGGCAGATCGTTGACGCGAATCCACTCTATCGATTTGTCGTTCCGAAAGCTCTCGCGCACCGGCTCCAGCATCACGGCGGTGGAATGGATCTGCGAGTGGCACGTCATGCAGGTGTTGGTCGAAGGAATGCCGGCGAAATTGCTCTCTTCGACCGAGGTGTGGCAATAGCGACAATCGATGCCAAGCTGGCTGACGTGATGGCGATGGCTGAAGGGAACGGGCTGCTCGCGAACGACGCTGGCTTGGGTGACATACGACGAG
>JBOHQZ010001110.1:0-2394 GCA_050732275.1 bacterium | reverse complement strand
CCTTCTGCCGGAAGCGATGATCAAACTCAGTCGTGTAACGATTCGTCCAACCGCCTCGCAAGTCGTCGCTCACAACCAGGCAAACTTTATATTCGCCTGGCTCAGCCTTTAATGCAAATTGCACTTCGGCAGTGGCGCGAGCCGCTTCACCATCGGCATCCAACTCCAACAGCCTGTCCAAAAACGGCGGCAAATGATCTTTTCCCATCGGATTCATTGCCACCAGCGGCAGCTTGAGATCGCCCGAGTCCGGGTCGATCATCGTGCGCAGATATTCGCGAAAGCGCTCAAATCCGCGCGGCAAGTTGTAAAGGTCGCGTTGAACCTGCAGCAGCGGCACGTATTCAAATTTCATGGTTGTTTTGAATCGTCGTGGTTTTAGTCTATTAAAAGTGCCCTCTTTGTTTTTTCGGCAAATATTTTTAAACCGCTAATAAACGCTAACGGTCGCTAATTTTTTCATTCGCGTCAATTCGCGCTCATTCGCGGTTGCCCCTTGTTTGGTTGCTGCTCATCTTTGTTGTAAAACACTTTTGAAATTAGCTGTTGTCCACTTCGATAGTCACGCTGCAAAAGCATTCGAATTTTCTCCGCGCGGCCACGGCCGATGCCGGGAACCTCCATCAAGTCATCAGGCGCGGCGTTGAAAACGGCTTGCAGATTGCCGAATTGTTGCAGCAGCGCTTTCGCCAGATGCGGCCCGATGCCGGGAATCGTTTCGAGAATATAACGCTGTGTCTTTTGCGGCGATGACGACCGGCGTTTGGAGTGCAAAGAAAACTCTTGCGCAGTTTCGCGATGCACGAGCTGCGCCATGGCGAACAACATTTCCACCGTGTCCGCCGCATTTTCCGTGTGAATGATCGGAATCCGATTGAGCAAGGAAACGTAGAGCATCGCCCCGCGTACCGCGCTTGGATGGATCTCGCGGCTCGGCGAGCCACATTTTTCGAGCAGCAAAATCGGACAAGGAAAACTCATGCGTAATGCGCCGACTTGCGCAAACAGCCGCTTGTCAAAAATGGATTGAATAAAATCCGCCGTGGTTTTGCGTTCCACCGCGATCTTCGGCGTCAACAGATAATCGCCGATTTCCAAACGCTGCATCCGCACCTCCAAGCCCTTTTCGCTGAGGGCACGAGGGATTCCCGAAGCGCGCTCGCGCAGATCGGCGATGATGGTGATGGGCGCTGCTGGTTGCGGGTTACTTGTGGTCGAATAATGGTTAAGCATTTGACGACTCTATGGCCAAATTGAAGGCCAACGGATGAAAAAGCGACCACCAGATTACAATGTTCTACATCCGTTGGTCGTTGTTTATCCGTTGGGCAATTCTTTAAAAATATAAGCAAAAATAATAGTTGCAAAATTGTGAAGCAAGTGAAATATACTCGTTTGGTATTGAACGTTATATTCGAATTGAAAAAGCCACCTCCAGCATGACATGTTACTTGGAAGGCAAACCCGCCACAGTGTGGCGTAAGTTCACATGGGTAACGTGACCGGCGCATTGGCCGTACTTGGCGCAATTTCATAAGAATTAAACGCGATTACGCCAAGCACAATTCCACCAATCAAATGGCATAGTGATTGAAGTCCATTCAAACAAGCCAATTCAAGGCTTGGCAAGTCAACAAAGGGTGCATTACATGGTTTTTAAGAAAAGGCATTTCTTCCGCCGAAGATCACCGAAGTCACCGAGAATCGCCGAAAAAAAATTAAAAATAATTCGGCGAAACTCGGTGTCTTCGGCGGATTTCTGCGGAAGGTTTTTCGTCGTGGCATCTTCTGCTCCCGACGGCAAACAAAGTTTTGTGAAATTTTTTATTAACCGAAGGAGGTTTCTATGCAGCTTTTTAAAAAGCAAAACTGGCTGGCAGCGGCTATTCTGAGCGGGTTGGCGCTCGCGAGCTGCACCAAAAATCCCGCCGGCCCAAACGCACCGGCACGAAACGATAAGTTCGCCAAGATCGCCACGGCCAGCAGCGTCGAGATTTATCGGAGCGTGCAAACTTTCGCGCAAATCGAGCAGGCATTGGATGGGCCCGCAGCACTCGGCAAAATCAACGTGCCAGCAGTCGGCAGCCTGCAAAAGAGTGGGACGACCTTCAAGCAAGCCCTTCTCCCCTTTCGACAGGAAGCCTCTTCACTCGCTCAAAAAGCCGGCAGTCTTCACAAAGCCCAAGGCGACACGATTCTCTACGAAAAGCGTTGGATCGACCCGCGCACCAGCATCAATTATCATTTATGGATCAGTTACAACACGACAAGCGGCAAAGCCACCGTGTATGTTGTGGCCACCAATCACCCGAGCAGCAGCCCGCTCAACCGTGACTCGACGCGCATCGTGGTCAATGTAAATTTCACCATCGCCGACACAACGGATGACGTTGT
>JBOHQZ010001109.1:0-2394 GCA_050732275.1 bacterium | reverse complement strand
GTGCTTAATGCCGTTGCGCCATTGGCATTCGGAAACGGATCAGTTTATGAGCATGCCCGTAACGGTGGAAGCATTCCAACCGGCGCGTGGAATGAAGGCTCGACGTTGTTGATGACTGGTACCGTTAGCACGGCGCCGGGCAATAGAAACCAGAATTATTACAACATTACATTCAATACACCGAAAATGACATCGAACCTCGATATGGGCTTGAACGATGCCACCATCGGAGGAAATATCAGAGTTGAGAACACCGGAAATGTTCGTTGGCGGTTGACCTCAGCCGCAGCAGGAGATACGGCAATTATTACCATAATGGGTGATGTCATTGTCGAAGCCGGCGCGTTTGAAACACAGGGAACGGGCAATGCGCTTACGGTTTTTGAAGTGCATCATTATGGCAATGTCGTCGCCACCGGCGGAAATTTCTCCATCTCGAGAGGCTCGCAGGGAAATGGCTCCGGCTCCACACGCTGGTATCTTCACGAGGGGAATTTTTCGATATCAAATGCCACCACACAAAACTCCAACGCGACGAATGCGCGGTTTGTGTTTGACAAAGACGGCGTGCAAACTCTCGCGCTCTCTTCGGTAACTTACGGCGGCGGTGGATTGGCCATCGAAGTCGCCGGCGGCACAACGCTTGACTTTGGTGTGAGTGAGTTGGGTGGTAACGGCCTCTTCATATTAAATGAAAATGCCACCCTCGCAACGGCTCATACCGGCGGAATAGCCGGCACCGTGCGGTCTACCGGCAACGTCACTTTCAATGCGGGAGCGAGCTACATCTTCAACGGCACCACTGCGCAGGCCACCAGCGCTCTCATGCCGGCGACGGTGAACGGCTTGGCCATTAACAATTCAGCGGGAGTCGTACTGTCACAAGCAACGACCATCAACGGCGTGCTGAGGCTCATGGCTGGTGAGTTCGACAATACGATACCGTTCATGCTCGGCCCGAACGGATCGATTTCGTTTGAAGGAGGAAGACTCAAGTTTACGACCTCGGTTGACGAGCAAGTGTCGGAAATCCCGACGGAGTTTGCCTTGTTCCAAAACTACCCGAACCCCTTCAATCCGTCAACGACAATCCGCTACCACGTGCCTAAGCGGACCCACGTTACGTTGAAGATTCATGATGCCATGGGTCGCGAAGTAGCAGAGTTGGTTAACGGTGAACACGATGCCGGTGCTTATGACATCGTATGGGCTGCCCAAGGGCTGACCAGCGGTGTGTATTATTACCGGATTTCGGCAGGGGATTTCACCTCGGTGCAGAAACTCGTGTTGATGAAATAAAGAAATTTGGCCCCAACGTTTTGCTTCTAAGAAACCGTCACTGCGAGCCCCGCTCACAGCGGGGTAAACTCCGCGAAGCAGTCTCTTGCCTGCGAGAAGATCGCTTCGGCTCCGCTTTACGGAGTCCCGAAAAGCGGGACAAAAAGCGCCTCGCGATGACAAGTGGTTTCTTGCGGAAAAAATGGTGCAAAAGTCAAATTGCGCTGGCCGGTCACTTTGAGTGACCGGTCAGTTTCAACCAAGCTGCGAGCAGATGAAAAAAATCTTTTTTAATCTCATTTCGTTTTTAGGACTGACGATGCCGCTTTTAGCGCAACAGTACGTTGCAACTGATGGCAGTGACGCGAATTCTGGAACCTTTGACCAACCATTCGGGACGATTACCAAAGCCATCTCCGTAGCGGTTCCAGGCGATACGATTTATGTGCGCGGTGGCACGTACGCGCTGACGAATACGATCACCATCAGTTTCTCGAAAAGCGGCACGGATAGCGTACGCTACTATCTCTTGGCGTATCGCGACGAGCGGCCTTTGCTGGATTTTTCATCAACGCCACCCGGCAGAGAAGGCATAAGGCTCAACAACGCCAGTTATTGGAACCTGAAAGGTTTTGACGTCAAGGGCGCGGGCGACAACGGCCTCGAAATCAACGCGGGCTCATTCAACATTATCGAAAACTGTTCTTTTTTTGAAAACAGAGACAGCGGCGTGCAACTGAGCAACGGCGCGTCGAACAATCACTTCATCAATTGTGATTCATATTATAACGCCGATCCGCCCGACTACGCCGACGCCGACGGTTTCGCGCCGAAGCTCACCGTTGGCAGCGGCAACTATTTTTACGGCTGCCGGGCGTGGAGAAATGCCGACGACGGCTGGGATGGCTACATGCGCGGCGCGAATAATGTAACCACGACATTGGAAAATTGTTGGACATGGGGCAACGGTTATTTAAAGGATGGCACCGACCCCGGCCCGCAAGCCAACGGCAATGGCTTCAAAATGGGCGGCGGCGACAACAGCAACAGCGAGCTGTTGATGCATCACGTCATTCTTAAAAACTGTCTGGCATTCGGCAACAAAGTGAAAGGCTT
>JBOHQZ010001108.1:0-2395 GCA_050732275.1 bacterium | reverse complement strand
GGAAGATTGAGGCGGTGGCGCGGATGCAAAAAAATAAATTCGCCCTTGTCGTGCTTGCGCAGCGGAAAGAAGCCCGGCGTCTGCCGCAGCTTTTGGCTTTCTTTGATCGTGGCCGGCTCGATCTGATCGCGAATGTAAGCATACAGCTCGGTCGCGGTGATGACGCCGTCGCCTTCCTGGCCAACTTTGATATCGGCCTCGCCCTTGAGGCCCTCGAACAGCGCGAGCGCAAAGGGCGAATGCGCGCCCTCCGGCGATTTTTTCACGCCGCGATCACCGGTAACTTTTCCGCGCAAACCCTCGCCGCGCAACACATCAAGCGCCTTTTGATCGCTGGCGGCGGAAGTGATCACCTGCCAGGCCAAATCTCGAATGAAGCGGTCGAAACGCTCTTTGAAAATTTTCTTGGGCATTAATGTTCCAATGGCGCGATGCTGGCTCGACCACTTGAAGGCGCCGGAAAAGCAGCAATCCAAAATCAGCAGCAAATGCCGGCAGGGAAGCGCATCCAACTGCTGGTGCAAATCTTCCATCGGGATAAACGTTTTCACGTCGGTGGGATCGGCATCCGCCGGCACGAGGTAACCCGCCGGGCCGTCTTCGCCATCGGCGGCAATGCCGTGCCCGGCAAAATAGAACAGCACCCGATCTTTCTCTCCCACTTTCTCCGGTAGGATCTTCAGCAAATGGCGAATCTCCTCGCCCTTCGCATTCAGCAGCAGCGTAGGCTCAGGCTCACGAAAGTGCTGCTGCTCCTTCAGCACTTCGGCCAGCTTGCGCGCGTCATTCACCGCCGTTTGCAGCGGCGAAACCTGCTCGTACTTGTCGATGCCGATGATGAAGGCATGATGCTGGCCGAAGGGGAGTTGATAACGGTTTTCAGACTGGCCGGTTGTTTCCATAACGGTGATTTTTTAACTACGTATTATCCCGCTCTCGGCAAATAAACCACAAACTCCGCAAAACTTCCTTCTTCGCTGTCAAATTTAATTTCGCCTTTGTGTCCCTGCACGATGATGTCATAGCTGATCGACAAGCCCAAGCCGGTGCCTTGTCCGGTGGGCTTGGTGGTAAAAAAGGGATTGAAAATCTTGTCGCGAATCCCCGGCGGGATGCCGTTGCCGTTGTCGCGAATGCGGATTTCGATCTTTTCGCCCAAATTTTTTGTGCTCACGGAAAGCGTCGGCGAGAAATTGTCCGCATTTGACGTTTGCTCCGATTCTCCTTTGGTATTTTTTATAGAAATATCGGGGCTCTTGGCTTTTTGCTTCTGCCGGGCCGCGTAGCACGCATTATTGATGAGGTTGAGAAACACGCGGCCGATATCCTGTGGCACGACGCTGAGTTGGCCAATCGATTCGTCGTATTCCTTTTCAATCACGATATTGAAGGAAGCCTCTTTCGCGCGCAGGCCGTGATACGTGAGATTCACGGCTTCGTCGAGCAGTTGATTAATATCTGCCAGCTCGCGTTGACTCGAGGTGCCGCGGGCGTGTTGCATCATGCTCTTCACGATATTGTCAGCGCGCTTGCCGTGGTGGTTGATCTTCTCGGCGTTTAGTTCCAGCGTGTCAAGAATTTCTTCGATGTTCTCGAAATCATCCCCATTGACGTTTTTCGTTTTTCGTTTTACGAGTTCTGCTTTCAACTCTTTCGCCAAATCCACCGACAGCGCCGCAAAGTTATTGACGAAATTCAGCGGATTTTTTATCTCGTGCGCGATGCCGGCGGTGAGCTGGCCGAGCAAGGCGAGCTTCTCCTGCGTCACGAGCTGCTGCTGCGCGGCTTTCAAATGCGCATGCGATTCTTCCAAAGCCTGATAGGCGGATTCAAGCTCCGCGGCTTTTTGCAATTCCAATTCTTGACGCGCGTTTTCCGCCTGCAAGGCTTTGGCTTGCGCCTCGGCGGCCAGCGCGCGCAGCTCCGATTCTCTTATTATGGTTTTTTGCTCCCGCTGCTTCAGCTCAAATTTTCTGACCGCGTAAAGCAAGCCGAGGCCCAAAGCCGTGTAGAGCGCATAAGCCCATGGCGTTCTCCACCACGGCGGTGTGATGATAAGCCTCAACGCCGCGCCGTTTTCATTCCAGACGCCGTCATTGTTTGAGCCTTTGACACGCAACGTATATTCTCCCGGGCCAAGATTGGTGAAGGTGGCCCGGCGTTCCGTTCCGAGCTGAATCCAATTCTCGTTAAATCCCTCCAGCTTAAAGGCGTATTGGTTTCTAAAGGAGTTCCGATAATTCAACGCGGCAAATTCAAAGTTCAGGATGTTGTCTTTGTACGAGAGGTCGATTTCATCCCGCGCCGAAATGCCTTTTTCGGAAATGGCGACGCCCTCGGCAACGTCAGTGTTGTATCGCCGCAGCACGGTGATCGCCACCGGCGGGATATAAGG
>JBOHQZ010001107.1:0-2399 GCA_050732275.1 bacterium | reverse complement strand
AAGAAATAAATCAACCCCGCGCCCACAATGACGAGCAACGCGAGCACGATGCCGCCAAAAATTTTCATCTTTACGCTCCTTTCATTGTTTTACACAACACCGACGAGCCTGCCCTGCCAATGCTCTAAGCAGGCCAGGGCCGTAACCAAAAAGATTGCTCACGGAAGGGAACTCTCACGGAAAAAATTTTCATGAATTTATTTCCGCGAGAGTTCTATTTCCGTGAGCCAGATTTTTTTGCTTTTTTTAAAAAAGATTTCACGTGTAACAGATTTTTACACAGCACGAATCACTGAAGCTACGCCGCCTCCGCCCGCAACACGGGTAGGGTGTCGCGGAATTGGCGGCGCGCCAGAAACGCATAATGACCGCCGCGCGCTAACAACTCCACGTGGCGGCCGATCTCCACCACCCGGCCGCCTTGCAGCACTACGATTTTATTCGCCTCCACCACCGTGGAAAGCCGGTGCGCGATCATGATCGTCGTGCGGCCACGCATGAGCCGCGCCAACGCCTCCTGAATCAAATGCTCGGACTCGGAATCGAGTGAGGAAGTCGCCTCGTCGAGAATGAGAATGCGCGGATCTTTCAAAAACGCGCGCGCAATCGCCACGCGCTGGCGCTGCCCGCCGGAAAGCTTGAGGCCGCGCTCGCCGATGACGGTGTCGAAACCGTCTGGCAGCGTTTGGATGAACTCGGTGGCATTGGCGGCGTCGGCAGCCATGCGCAGCTCCGCCTCGCTGGCTTTGGGGCGGCCATAGAGCAGATTCTCGCGCAGCGAGGCGCTGAAGAGAATCGACTCTTGCAAAACGAGGCCGATCTGCTGGCGCAATGACTTGAATGTCACCTCGCGAACATCCTGGCCGTCAACGAGTACGCGCCCGGAGGTGACGTCGTAGAAACGCGGAATGAGGCTGACCAGCGTCGACTTGCCGGAGCCGCTCGCGCCGACAAGCGCCACCATTTCTCCCGGCTTGATGTCGAAATCGATGCCGGTCAAAGCCGGCATCTGGTTTTCGTAGGCAAAATGCACGTGCTCGAAGCGAACTTGCCCGCGCACCGGCGGCAAGCTTTTCGCCTCCGGCTTTTCGGTGATCTGCGGCGCCATGTCGAAGTATTCAAAGATGCGCTCGATGGCCGCCTGCGAGTTGCTCACGATCAACCCCAATTCGCTGAAGCGCTGCAGCGGCAGATAGAGCGAGCCGAGAAAGCTGTAAAACGCGATCATGGTGCCGACGGTCATTTCGACGCGCAAAACGAACACGGCGGCGATCCAAATCACTACAAGCGGGGCAACGGTGGTAAGAAAGCCGCTGAATGCTTGATTCCACGAGCTGAGGCGCACGTTGTGCAGAAACATATCCGACAGCTCGTGGCTGGCGCGAAAGAAATGCCGTGCTTCCCGGCGCTCCTGGTTGAACGCTTTGATGACGCTCATGCCGGCGATTTTTTCCTGCAAGTCGCCGCTGATCTCTTCGAGTTTTTCCTGCGAGCGGCGACTGGCTTTTTTGATGCGCGGGCTCATGTAACGAATGAGCACGACGTAGCACGGCATCACCGCCAGCGCCACCCACGCCAGGCGCCATTCCAAATAAAAGAGAATGTAAATGACGATGAAGAGCGAGGCGCCGTCCATCCACACGTTGGTGAGAGCGCTGCCGACGAAGTTTTGCGCCAGGGCCACGTCGCTCATGAAGCGCGAGACAATGGCGCCGGAACGCTGCGTGGCGAAGAAACTGTGCGACATGCGCTGAATGTGCAAATAAAAATCGAAGCGGAGGTCGAAGACCAGCCGGTGTCCGGCCCGGCCGGCGAGATCGCTGCGATAGAACGTCGCCACGGCGAGCAAAACATAAATGACGAATATAATAAAAGCCGTGGCATTGAGCAAGCCGATCTTCCCGCTGCCGAGGATCGGCAAGGCTTCGGCCAGCCGCGTCGTCCACCACGCGAAAATTCTGCTGGTCGCATCTTTTTTCGCGGTCGGGTTCGGCGAGTCGACGAGAATGTCGTCGGTCATATATTTCAGCGCCAGGGGAAAAACGAGCGGCAGGCAAAATTTGAGAATTCCCATTCCTGCCGCTCCGGCCACCAGCCAGCGATATGGCGTCACATACGCCAAAAATCGCCGCAGCGGCGAACGACGCGCAACCAAATTCCATCCGTCCTTTCTGCGATCAACTTCCTCAACCAGGTAATTTTAAAATTAAATGTAACGAAAAGGGAACCGCAACAAAAGAAAAGCCCTTGCATTGAAAGCATATTGAAGCTCATTTTGGCTTTTGATGCGACGCTGCTGAAGCCGCAATTGGAAAAGCTTTTTTCGTTGCGGTTCCCTTTTTGTTGCAAATTACTGATCAATCAGTTATTGCGATCCGCAGCCGCTTGTTGATCTTGCC
>JBOHQZ010001106.1:0-2399 GCA_050732275.1 bacterium | reverse complement strand
TGAAGCTGATCGAGCTGACGAAAAAGATGGTCAATGAAAACCCGGATTGGGCTGAGATCGCGCTCACACCCGAAGATGCCTATCGCATTGAAAAGGCCGGCAAGCGCGCGATTTTCATGGGCATGGAAAACGGCTATCCCCTCGGCAAAGATCCGGGCAACGTGAAAATGTTCTACGATCTCGGCGTGCGTTATATTACGATAACCCACTCGCGCAACAACGAGCTGGGCGATTCCTCGACGGATGATAAAAAGGAATGGGAGGGGCTGAGTCCGCTCGGCGAACAAGTCGTGAAAGAAATGAATCGCCTCGGCATCATGGTCGATATTTCTCACGTCCACGACGATCTGTTCTGGGACGTGATCGCGCTGACCAAAGCGCCGGTGATCGCCTCGCATTCCAGCGCCAGGGCGCTGTGCGATCACGCCCGCAACATGAACGATGAGATGCTGCAAGCCGTGAAAAAAAACGGCGGTGTGGCGCAGCTTTGCCTGTTGGGCAACTACATCAAGACGATGCCGCAGAATCCGGAGCGAGAAGAGGCGCTCAAACCATTGCAAGAAAAATTGCGGGCCGCGCGGCGCGGCGAGCTGAGCGACGAAGAAGCGAGAAAAGTGCGGGAAGAGTTTCAAGCCATTAACACGAAGTACCCGGCCAACCGCCCGACCGTGCAAGACGCGGCGGATCATATCGATCACATGGCGAAAGTGATGGGCGTAGACCACATTGGCGTTGGCTCGGATTTCGATGGCGGCGGTGGGTTGATCGGCATCGACGACGTTTCCGAGATGCCGAATCTCACCAAAGAATTGCTGAAACGCGGTTATTCCGAGCAGGACATTCAAAAAATTTGGGGCGGGAATTTGATGCGGGTTCATGCCGAAACCATAAAAGTTGCTCAGAAACTGCAACAAGAAAGCATGTCGTCACATTAAATAGAAATGTCATTCTGGAAGAATCCTTTTGAATTTCAAGATAGTTCTTGGAAGCAAAAAAGATTCCTGCGGAATGACAGCTTGATTCCTTGGTTGTCTAACTATTCGCGGGAGCTTCAATCATGAAATCAACCATTCTTCGCATTGTCTTTGGTGGTCTATTTTTACTCAGCGTGGTGTGGGCAACGCAGCAACAAGATTTCTCTAAAGTCGAAATCAAAGCTACTAACGTGCGCGATAATGTTTATATGTTGGAAGGGCAGGGCGGCAATATTGGCGTTTCCGTCGGTGACGATGGGATTCTCATCGTTGATGATCAGTACGCGCCGCTCTCTGAAAAAATTCGCGCGGCATTGAGCAAATTGAATAACGGCCCGCTAAAATTCGTGCTCAACACGCATTGGCACGGCGATCACACCGGCGGCAATCCGATATTCGGAAAAGAGGCAACCATTGTCGCGCACGCGAATGTGCGCCAGCGCTTGATGACCGAGCAACGAAGAGGCGAGCGTGTCTTTCCGCCTTTGCCGAAAGAAGGGTGGCCGGTCATCACCTTGGAGTCGTCGCTCTCGCTCCACTTCAATGGAGAAGAGATCAAAGTCCTTCATTTTCCCAAAGGCCATACCGATGGGGACTGTGTCATTTTCTTCGTCAACGCCAACGTCGTTCACATGGGTGACGACTTTTTCGTCGGCCGCTTCCCCTTCGTCGATCTCAACAGCGGCGGAGACGTCGAGGGTCTGACAAAAAATATCGAACAAATCATCGCGCAATTGCCGCCGGATGTGAGGATCATCCCAGGACATGGGCCGATATCAACGCTGGATGATTTGAAGAGCTATCACCGCATGTTGATGGAAACGACCAAAGTCGTTCGCCAGGGTATTGCCGCCGGCACAAGCCTCGACGAGCTGAAAAAAGCCGGTTTCGCAGAAGAATGGAAATCCTGGGGTAGCGGCTTCATTTCGCCCGAGCGGTGGATCGAGACGATTCATCAAAATTTCTCGGCGAAGAGAAATTAAAGCCGGAGTGCAATGCTTTAGCATTGCCCCGCTAAGAGCGGGGCACTCCGAGTTCATTTGGCTATATTCAGACAAGATTGTTATGCGTAAATTTTCAGTTTTCCTTTGGCGGGCAGCAATAGCTGTAGCGCTGTTCGCCAATATTCATGTTTTTGCCCAAACGGCCCGCCACGGCGCCATGAATTTGCGCGTCAACACGAAGCGTCTCGAGCAGCGGATTTTGGCGCTGGCGGAGTTTGGCAAAAATCCCTTTGGCGGCGTCAGTCGTGTCGCGTTCAGTGAAGCCGACATTCAAGGGCGGAATTATGTCATCGCATTGATGCGCGAAGCCGGACTACAAGTGAAAATCGATGCCGCCGGAAATATCATCGGCAGGAGGGAGGGGCGCGAGCCAAAACTTCCGAGCATCATCTTCGGCTCACATATCGACTCGGTTCCGAAC
>JBOHQZ010001105.1:0-2400 GCA_050732275.1 bacterium | reverse complement strand
AGCCGCAACAAAAAGAATCACAATAGTCTCTTTCAAGTGAAATTTTTGTCGCAGATGGTGCCGCAGGCGCCACGCCACGCGGTGCAGAAAAAGCAAAAACACACCCGCCGATAAACGCCGAATCCACCGAGATTCGCCGAAAAAAATTTATTCGGCGATACTCGGTTGTCTCGGTGAAATTCGGCGAATCATTTATTGCAAAACCTTGGCTGCTCCAATAGAACTCTTCTTCCGTGAATATGGCCTGGGCGCGCCGACGTTGGTGATCTTGCACGGGCTGTTAGGATCGTCGCAAAACTGGCAGCGCGCCGCTAAAATTTTTGCAGAAAAATGCCGCGTGCTGGTGGTGGATCAGCGCAACCACGGCAACTCTCCGCATACCGCCACCCACACCATCGCTGATCTGCGCGAGGACGTTAAACATTTCTTCGATCAACAGCGTCTTGATCAGGCCTATCTGCTCGGCCACTCGATGGGCGGATTGACGGCGATGGAATTTGCGTTTCATTATCCGGAACGGCTCGCCGGTTTGATCGTCGAAGACATCGCGCCGCGGCCGTATCAAAGCGTAACCGGCGACATCTTACAAGCGCTGTGCACGGTCGACCTCAGCGCCGTCACCTCGCGGGAAGATGTTGATGCCATGCTCACGAAAGACATCAAAAGCCGGCGCACGCGGCAATTTTTGCTCACCAATCTTACTCGTCGTGAAGATAATTCTTTCGGATGGAAAGTCAACTTGCCGGTTTTGCAAGCCTGGCAGAAAGACATGGCTGTCTACAACCCGCCGTTGGCGGCGCATTATACTGGCGCATCGTTGTTCATCGGCGGCGAGCTGTCGGACTACCGGCTCGATCACGATCATGACGTGATTCTGCGGCATTTTCCCAACAGCAAATTGGTAATGATTTCGAACGCGGGACATTGGATTCACTTTGAGGCGGTGGAGGCATTCACGGAGGCGGTCTTGCGGTTTATGCGCTTGTAGTAGCGCCTTCAGGCGCCGGATTTATGGTCTGAGCACAAAAGCCTGTTGTTTATTGAAGCATTCTCTAAACTCATAAGCGCGATGCCTAAAGGCAATACTACAAACCATGAGGAGGCGAGGTGATCTCACAAAGATTTTACAGTTGGGGATCTTTATTAGTCATAATTTTGCTCACGTTTGTTTTTTCCACTATATCGCCCGCACAAACCAACCACGCCAACAACAAACCTTACACCGACATCGCGCGAGAGATCGTGCGCACGGCTTTGGCGGAGGGGCAAGCCTATCGCATGCTCGCCGAATTGACCGCGCTCGGTCCGCGCTTGAGCGGCTCGCCGCAGGCCGCGGCAGCGGTGGAATGGTCGCGCCACACGATGATGCAGCTTGGTTTCCAAAACGTGCGCTTGCAAGAGGTGATGGTGCCGCATTGGGTGCGCGGCCCCATTGAAGAAGCGGCGATCATCAATTCAGCAACGATGGGATTGATGCCATTGACGGTCTGCGCCCTCGGCGGCAGCATCGCCACGCCGGAAATGGGCATTGTTGCCGAATTGGTGGAAGTCAAATCTTCCGATGAGCTGAAAGGGCTTGGCAAAAAGGCCGAAGGCAAAATTATTTTCTTCAACCGGCCGATGGATTCCGCCAAGATCAACACCTTTGAAGCTTATGGCGGCGCGGTGGATCAGCGCGGCAGAGGCGCGATTGAAGCGGCGAAAGCCGGCGGTGTAGCAGCGCTGGTGCGTTCGATGACGACGCGATTAGATGATGTGCCGCACACCGGCGGTATGAATTACCAAGACGGCGTGCCCAAAATTCCTGCAGCAGCGGTCAGCACCGTCGATGCTAATCTATTGAGCCAATTGCTCATGCAGGAAAAAACGGTACGCGTGCATTTGAAGCTGACTTGCCAAACTTTTCCGGATGCGCCTTCGGCGAATGTGATCGGCGAGTTAACCGGCACGGAGAAACCGGAGGAGATCATCGTGGTCGGCGGCCATCTCGATAGTTGGGACAAAGGCACGGGGGCGCACGACGACGGCGCGGGATGCGTGCAATCCCTCGAAGCTTTGCGTCTCTTGCAGGCGCTCAAACTCAAACCCAAGCGCACGATTCGCGCCGTGATGTTTATGAATGAAGAAAATGGCTTGCGCGGCGGAGAGGCTTATGGGCGCGCCGCGGCGGTCTCCAAAGAAAAGCATATCGCCGCCATCGAAGCCGATCGCGGCGGTTTTGCTCCGCGAGGGTTCTCGGCCGATACTGATTCGGCCAGATTCACTCGACTCGCCGGCTGGGCTTACCTGTTCAAAGAAATCGCAGCAGACAATATTTTTCGCGGCGGCAGCGGCGCGGATATTTCACCTTTAGTTCGGCAAGGTGTGCCTGGCATCGGCCTGGTGCCGGAGGCGCAGCGT
>JBOHQZ010001104.1:0-2401 GCA_050732275.1 bacterium | reverse complement strand
CCGGTCAAATTCAAACACGAGGCCGAACTCGTGCGAGCCACTGGTTTCGCCGCGCAGATCGGTTGTGGGATAATTTAATGAGTAATTCAAGCTCACCGGGCCGTACAATTGCAAGCGTCCTTCCATTTGCACGCCGAGCTTATCATAGCCGAGCCGGAGAAAACCGCGCGCCGGATCATCCACTTGCACGAAGCCGCCGGCCCGCCAGTTTTGCTGATCGCGCTGCGTGATCAGCGCGGTCTGCACATTGCCAAAATGATAAGCCAGGGCCAAATGGTTTTCGACGCGCAAGCGAAAGGCGCGTGGGCCCAACGCAACGTTGGGAACATTCAAATGATCGCTGCTCAATGAAATGGAAACCGCCGGCATCGGCCAAAACGTAACGCCGGCGCCGAGATCGAGACGCGTGAAGCCCTTTTGATCTTTGAAAACCGGATCATCCGGATCGACGAGATTGAATTCGTTGCGGTCGTAAGATTTCGACAGCATTCCGGCTTTCAATCCCACCGAAAAAAGATGGCGGTAGCGCCGGCTCACCGCGACGCTGACATACGATTGATTGTAGATCGGCATGGAAAGGGATTGAACGTGAGCCGCCAACGCCAACTCGGCCGGCAATATTCGCGGCAGCACGAGCGAAAAATAATTCAGCCGAAACCGCGCTGCACTCCCGTCAATGAACCCGAGGTGATAGATGCGCATGCCGAGCTGAATCATGTTGTGCTGATAGCTCGTGATCGCCGGATTCAGCAAATGCGCCTGCCCACTGCGGATGTCGAGAGGGTGCGGCGTCAACAGATTTTGTGCTGGGGCCGTTGCAACGGCGACGATCAGTACAGCCGGAAAAATGATTTTTAAAATATATCGTTGCATGTCAAATTAAAGCATAGCTCTGCAATCGTTGAGTCAATTGAAAATTTAAAATTTTCAATTTTAAATTGCTTGGTTATCTTGCCAACACCACATACCCGGACGCAATTTTCCTGTCGCCATCCAACAGCAGATACAGATACGGGCCGGGAGGCTGCTGCCGGCCGCTGCGATCGTTGCCGTTCCAGCGGAACTGAGTGGCTTGCGGCTGCGCGATCGTCGTCAATAAATTGCCTCTCAAATCAAAAATTTTAAGCTGCGGCGATTGGATGGCCAGATCGCTCAACTCGAAAACAACTTGATCGTTGAAACCGTCGGCGTTGGGCGTAAACGGATTTGGCTTGACGGCCAGTTGGCCGGGCTGCACCTCAAATTCCAAAAGTTGAGCGTTGTTGTTTTCATTCGATTCGATATTCGCATTATTCACGTCAACGATGGCTTGCAAGGCGTGGCTTCCGGGCGCGGTGAATTGCAATGGCCGCGCGAGCGTCACGGTGGCGCCCGTTTGCAGGCTTGCGATCACCGTATCGGCGAGAATTTGGCCATCAAAAATAAGCCGTGCCGTAAACGGCTGCTCCGCGAGCGCCGAGGAATCGGCAAAAACTGCCGTTGCTGTCACCACTTGATTGATCCGAACCGGTAAACTGCCCACAGACAGCGTGGCGATGTAAAGATCGGGTAAGCGTTTGAGCACGGTGATCTTGACTGTTATGCTTCCGGTCAACGGCGGCGCGCCGGCTTGTTCGCGCGCGATAAAAGTCACCGAGTATTCGCCGGCCGTGCCAAAATCCGGCCGCCACGAAAATTGTCCACGTCCGCCGCCTTGATCAATGAACGCCGCACCAGCGGGCAAATTTTGAGCACTGAGAACGAGCGGGCTGTTTTCCGGATCGCGCGCCGTGACGGGGATTAGTAAAAGATCCCTTTCAAAAACGGTTCGGTCGGCGATGACATCGAAAACCGGCGGTTCATTCACCGGTGTGACGATGACAATGACGCGCAGCCGGTCTTCAAAAAAGCCGTCAAAGGCGATCACTGTGAAAGAGGTGTCGCGGTCGCCTTCGCGAGGGGTGCCGCTCACAGTGTCGCCAGCGGCTTGCAGCCAATGCGGCAAATTTTCGAAGCGGAAAACCGATGTCGTGCTGTCAGGATCAGTCGCCCTCGCAACGTAAACGGCAAGCACATCCTCGGTTGCATAAAGGGTATCGTTGGAAGTGATGGTCGGGCCATTGCTCGAACCGCAGCCGCGCAAATAAACTGTTGCAACTAATTGGTCAAGATCGTTGCTATTAATTTTCAAGCTATCCAAAAAATTGCCAAGCCGGTCGGGCGTGAAAGTCATCGGCACGTCGACAAACGCGCGCGGCGCGATTTGCCGGTTGGTTAAATTGATTTGTGTGGCGAAATAGGGCGGCGAGACGATGGCGCTGGAGATGATGAGCGGAATATTGCCGGAGTTCGAAATGCGCAAGATGCGGTTGGCAGTTTGTCCGGGCGGAACGCAGCCGAAATCCAGCAGCGAGTCCACGAC
>JBOHQZ010001103.1:0-2401 GCA_050732275.1 bacterium | reverse complement strand
TGCCTGAAGCGTTCACGCCTAAGTGTTCGTAGTAATCCCTTTAGGGATCAAAGTTTAGAGATTAGGAAATTCGCCCGGAGCGTTCACGCCTAAAGGCGTAACTACGAACTTAAAACGACACGCCCGTCGCGCCCGGCACCATATTGATGATCGCCGGCACGATGAACTTCGCGCCGAAGATGACGATGGCCGCGATGACGATGCCGATGAGCTGCTTTCTGGCCTTCTCATGCCGTCCGCCGTCGGCGCTCGCCATGTTGAGCCCGGCGATGATCAAAGCGATCACCAGGATCGGCGACGCGATGAAAACCACCGCATTGATCAAATTGGACAGGGCTTGAAAAATCGTTTGCATAAATTCCTCCTTGAAATGTTGAACTTTACGAACGCGTGGATTTTGCTTCAGCCTCCCGCCGCGCATACGGCAGGTGCTTGTCAAATTTGAAATAGCCGGTTTTCAAAATCCCCAACACGCGCGGCTGGCGCACGAACGCCACGCAGCGGCCAACCTCGAGGTGCTTGAGAAATTTCGGATCGATCGTGATCTCCTTCGGCGGCGCCTTCGCCTCTCCCTTTTCTCCTTTTTTTCCTTCGGGTTTACTCTGCTGCTCGATTTTGCTATCCGGGCCGATGCGGTTGATGATCGCCGCGATACTCTCCGGACTGCCGAGATGAAAGCAAAACATCACGTTGGTGTGATCGGCGAGCTGGTCGACAAAGGCTTTGGTCAGGTGCAGTTCCGTATTTTCCAATTCCGCCAGCGATTGGTTGGTATAGCAAACGCTGACGCCGATGTTCCGGCTCACGCGCAACAGCTCGACAAATTGCGGATTGGCGAATTTGACCACTTCGTCGATGATGAGCAAGCCTTCGCCGGTTTTGCCGCCCGCGCTGTTGCTCTCGCGCTGCAAGCCGAGCTGATGAAATGTCGCGGCAATATCGCCGAGAATGAGCTGGCCGAGAAAACGCATCGCCGTGTCGTCGGGCCCGATCGGCAAGGTGAAATAGCAATCTTTTCTGCCGTTGTAAACGTTCAAAATATCCAGCTCCGGCTCGTCGGTGTCGAGCAGCCAGGCGTAATCCGATTGCTCGATCTCCCGCAGCAGCTCGATGAAATACGCCGTCTCTGTTTGAAAAGCTTGATAATTTTTTTCCAGCTCGGAGATGCCGTCATAAGCATGCTTGTCGTTGATCTTGCGAAGCTGATTGTGAACGTGCGTCTTGTTGAGAAAATACTGCGCCAGCTCGTGCAGCGTCAACACCGCGCCGGTCTCCTTGATCGCGCGCAGAATCAAATTCAGATAATAATCCAATCGTTCGCGTGTGTTAGTCGAAATCGGCGCCGCGCTCAGGCTGGCGATGATTCTGTTCTTGATCTCCGTCATAGTGCCGTGGCGCAGCGGATTGTAAGTGGCGGAGCGCTCCGGCTCGGCCGGGTTGAAATAAATGATCTCGTGTCCCTGCGCCAGCGAGCTGGCAATCGTGAAAAACTTGTCGATGTTTTGGCGCGAGGCCTTGCCATCCACCACGATGGTGGGAACGTTGCGCCGCACCGCCTGAAACCACAGCGGCTGGATGATGCTCTCGGTTTTGCCGCTGCCCGGTGAGCCGATTACCTGAACATGCCCTTGCAGCCATTTGGTCTTGGCGTAAAACGGCGCGCCATTGCGGTTGATGTCGATGCCGAAAAAAATCTCGTCGTCTTTGGCTTTCTCGGCAAAGCGCACGATGTTGACGTCGCGTACCGCCTGATCTCTGAGCTTGACCGCCTGCCGCAAAGAACGATTGGTGCTGACCCACCGGAAGCCGACGTTGCAAACGAAGAGCAGCGGCAAGAACAAGAGATAAACCGAGAACAGCAGCCATGGCCAACCCACCTCGCCGCCCTGCTTGAAAACGAGCACGGTGTTGAGCGGCGTCATGAGCGCGGTCAAAGCCTTCGCCGTATCATTATAGATCATGATCAGCAAATCGAGGCCATGGCGCGCGGCCGGCTGCAAAGCGCCATGTTGCAGATAAAACGCGTAACCGGTTTTGGCCAGATAAAAAAGGACGAGCGCCGGCACGGCCCAAAGCACGAGCCGCGAAACGACTTTCTTGGTCTTGCCGGTCTCCAGGCGGTATTTCCGAAAAACCAGCGGCTGCACCAGATATTCAAACAGCTTTTCGGAAAGGTACCACGGAATCAAAAACGGCAAAGACGCCAGGCTCAAAAAAAATTCGATAAAAGTTTTCAAGCGCCGTCCTTAAATGAAAATATTCCGATTTTGCATCGCAAGGCCAAAACCGTCACTCACCAGATTTCACCAACTAACTGAAAATCGAGGTTTGACTTTTTATGCAAAAGCAAGGAAATAAAGACCCTGTCGTCCACGCGCAAGCGCCGGACTGCCTCACCGCT
>JBOHQZ010001102.1:0-2402 GCA_050732275.1 bacterium | reverse complement strand
CGGGGGCGCCGAGATTTTTCGGTGCGCTCCAGCCGCCGTTCGTCTTTTCAACAACCCAAACGTCATAATCCTTTTTCGGGTTGTTATCCACCGGCCGATTAGAGATGAAAAAGAGTTTGTTGCCATCCGGCGAAATGAACGGATCGTAATCGCTATACTGGCCGGAGAACGGCGCCACTTGCGGCGTGCGCCACTCGCCATTTTCAAAGCGCGAGAACACAATCACGCCCAAACGGTTCACCGGTGCGTTGAGAGAAAAATAAATTGTCTTGCCGTCCGGCGTGAAGCAGGCGTTCAACTCATCTTCCGTCGTGGAAATAACCCCCTCGCCGAACATCATCGGCTCGGTGAGCGGCTTGTCAGAAGCGTAAGGTGGCTTGGATTGCGCCAAGCATGGAATGGTCGTGTTAAATTCCAATGCGACAACCGCGAGAATTACCAAGACAGTGGCAGTATTACGATAATATTTCATTGGAAATCTCCTTCGATTAATTTGAATCCGTGCGATTTTGGAGTTTATAATTCCAAAACGGACAGCAAAATGGAATCACGTTTTCCAAAATTCTCATAGCATTTTTCGCTTTGCGCTATGCCCTCCGCGCCATGCTTCTTCACTCATTCATATCGCGAGGAATCAACCGGATTCGCCAGCGCGGCTTTGAGAGCTTGCGTGCTGACCGTCAGTAGCGCGATGAGCAACGCTGCTCCACCGGCAAACACGAACACCCACCAACCGAGGTCGATGCGATAAGCAAAATTTTGCAGCCATTTGTTCATCGCAAAATAAGCGACCGGCCAAGCGATGATGTTAGCGACCAGCACGAGCTTGACGAAATCCTGCGACAGCATGGAAACAATATTCGTAACGGTCGCACCGAGCACCTTGCGCACGCCGATTTCTTTCGTGCGCCGCTCTGCCGCGAAGGCTGCGAGGCCGAATAATCCGAGACAGGAAATGGCGATAGCCAGAATCGTAAAATAATTGGCCATGGCGCTGATCTTCTTTTCCGCCGCGTATTGCCGGTCAATAGTCTCGTCGAGAAAATGATATTCAAAAGGCGTGTTTGGATTCACCCGCTTCCAAACGTTTTCAATTGCGGCAATGGTTTTGGGAATATCAGTGCTTTTGATCTTGATCAGCACGATGCCGTAGAGGTTCATCACCTCGGAAGTGAAATTCGTTAAGACGTAAAAAAATTGTGGCTGGATTTTGTGGTGCAGCGATTTGAAATGCGCGTTTTGTACGACGCCGATAATGGTCCCTTTGCGGCCGGCAGTCGTAATGCGTTTGCCGACCGCGGAATCCATTCCCATGATTCTTGCCGCTTCTTCATTTATGATAAAGGCTTCTTTGGCGTCGCTGGGATGAGCGGTTGAGAAATTTCTTCCCTCCAAGATTTTCAAATTCATCAGCTCGACAAAATTAATATCGACCGCCTTGTTTTCCATTACCTGCTCGATACTCGGATCTTTGCCTTCCCAGGAAACGGTGCCGCTGTTCACCGAGAACATAGGCAAAGAGCCTTGGGCAGTGACGCCGATAATATTCGGCTCTTGCAGCAATTCATTTTTGAAGGCTTCATACTTGGCACCGGCATTTTCTTTCGCTGGAACATAAACCAAATTCTCTTTCTCGAATCCCAATTTTTTATTGCGCATGTATTCGAGTTGCTGGTAAACAACCGCTGCGCCAATCATCAAAATAACTGAGAGAGAAAATTGCGTCACGACGAGCGCCTTGCGGAAACGAGAGCCTTGCGTGCCGGATTCCATCATGCCCTTGAGCACTTTCACCGGTTTGAAGGATGAAAGATAGAGCGCGGGATATGAGCCGGCGACAAGACCGGTTGCCAAGATGATCACAGTGAATCCCAAAACCAATCGCGGGTCGCGATAATCCATCGCCAAATTTTTGCCGGAGAGCTGATTGAAAGCGGGCAGAAAAAGCTCGACCAAGAGCAGCGCCAGAAAAAGCGCGATGAAGGCCAGTAAGATGGATTCGCCGTAAAATTGCCCGACGAGCTGCCAACGGCTGGCGCCCGCCACTCGACGCATGCCGACCTCTTTGGCGCGTTGCAGCGAGCGCGCGGTGGCGAGATTCATGAAATTGATGCAAGCAATGAGCAAAACGAAGCCGGCGACGAGCGAAAAGAGATACACATATTTCTTGTCCCCGAGAACGGCGTCACTGCCGGTAACCTCCGCATCCAAGTGAATATCTGCAAGCGGCTGCAAGTACAATCGTTTTAAATAAGGAGAGATCTGAGGAAAATTTTTAAGCAAAACAGCCGTGATCTTTTCGCCGGCCTGCCGAGGATCAGCGTGGCTTTGAAGCTGCACGTAAGTTTCGTGGATGAAATTGCTCCAATTATGGCCGCTGGGCCAAAACTGCTCTCCCAATT
>JBOHQZ010001101.1:0-2403 GCA_050732275.1 bacterium | reverse complement strand
CGCGCTATGGCCGCAATCTCATCCGGCACGTTTATAACCTCAACAACCCGCGCGCCGGACATTTTCAGGGCACCATCTTCTTTGGCGAGAAAGACCTTATTTTGCACAAAATGCACGGCAGCATAGATGAGCCGAACAGTTTGGTGATCACACAGTCGGATTACATCCGTTACCTCGCCAATCTGAACGACCTCGACCGCGGCATGCCGGAATATTTTCGCAAAGTCATGATTCCCCAGTTAACGCTGCTGTTTCTCGGCTACAGCTTGGAAGATTGGAATTTTCGTGTGATTTGGGAAGGAGTGCTATCCAGTCATCAAATGCACGGCGTGCAAAAAATTTCGTATGCCGTGGTGAAGCAGCCCTCGGACTTTCAAAAGATGTTTTGGTTCAGCCGCAAGGTGAAAATTCTCGATGGCGATTTGACGGAGTTTGCCGTCAAGCTGGCGGAGCGCTTTCAGCTTGAAATTCCGCAGCTCGGCATTCGCAAAGAAACGCCAGCAGCGTCGAGTGCGGTAATGAGAAAAAAGCGCGATCCCAACAAGCCGATCACCATTTTGTTCCTCACCGCCAGTCCGCGTGATACCAAACCGCTCGAACTCGATCAGGAATGGCGCGCCATTGATGAAGCCATCCGCAAATCCAAATTTCGCGACAAGTTCAAAATTGAACAGCATCGCGCCACGCGCGTCAGCGATCTGCAAGGTTGTCTGCTGCGCTACGAGCCGGACATCGTACACTTCAGCGGTCACGGCTTTGTCAACGAAATTCTTTTGGAAGACGACGCCGGCAACAGCCAACCCGTTTCCGTCGAAGCGTTGCGTGAAGTCTTTCGCGCTTTCAAAGATACGATTCGCTGTGTTGTGCTCAACGCCTGCTTCACGCAACTCCAAGCCCAAGCCGTTGCCGAACACATCGATGGTGTGATTGGAACTTATTTCGCGCTCGGCGACGAAGCCGCACGCCATTTCGCTGCTGGCTTCTACGAAGGGTTGGGTTATGGCCGCGACGTCCAAGCTGCGTTCGATTTCGGCTGCGGCAGAATCCGTTTGGCCGGCCTGAGCGAGCATGACACGCCCAGATTGACGACGTTGCGTTCCAAACCCGAAGAGATCGTGTTTGTGTAGCTTCAGGAAAGAAATAATCAGTTAATCGTTCATATAAAGTGAAGCAAGAATTCATACGCGTCGCATCGCGTCCCGAAGGGACAACATGACAATAGCCCACCAATTCATTGGTGGGAAAGAAGATCATGCCTCGCATTAAAGTCCCGTTAGGGACGGATGACAACGGATTGTTTGCATGATCCAACCGTCATTTTTCAATCGTCCCTTTCGGGACTTCGGATTGAGGATGTATCTCATTTCCCAGAGATAAATCTCTGGGCTATTCTCGCGTTGTCCCTACGGGACGGAATCCCTTGCGGCTTCACTTAACGGCACACCAGTTACCAGCAACAAGTTCATGAGCCGCGCTCCCTACAAATACCTCGACTACTATACCTTCGAAGACGCCGATCTGTTTTTCGGCCGCGAAGAGGAGACGCAGAAAATGGTGGGCGAAATTCTCTCCACTCGCCTGCTCGTGCTCTTCTCCCCCTCCGGCTCGGGGAAAACTTCGCTCATCAATGCCGGTGTGCGACCCGCGTTGGAAAAGCTCGGCTATGAGACGGTTTACGTCCGGCTCGACAAAGACCCGATCCCTTCAGTTCAGTCGGCAGTGGCAGCGGCACTTGCACTTCCATCTTCGACCTCGGGCTTCGCGACATCGGATGCGCAAACTTCGGACTTGCACAGCTTTTTAAAAAATGCGGCTGTCCAAGCCCGAAAACCACTTGTTGTATTTATCGATCAATTTGAAGAATTTTTCATCGTTTTTGAAAACCAGCCGGAACTGCGGCAACAGTTTATCGAGCAAGTCGCCAAAATCAAATACGACGACCATTTGCCGGTTTTTCTCGTGCTCTCCTTGCGCGAAGATTATTTTGCCAACTTGCACGAATTTCGCGAGGCCATTCCCTCGATTTTTCAAAATAATGCAAATATTCGCTTGGAGCCGTTTACCGAGGCCGAAGCGCGGCGGGCGATTGAGGAGCCGGTCAAAGTGGTGGGCTACGAATTTGAAGCCGGACTCGTGGAACAGATGCTGCAGGATTTTAAAAATGGCAAGACGCGCATTGAGCCGATCAAACTCCAGATTGTTTGCGATACGGTTTGGAAAGCGAAACCCGCGGCGGCGCAACAAATTACGCTCAAAGAGTATAAGGCCAGCGGCGGCGCCGATGAAATTTTGGATCGACAAGTGGCGCAGATTTTGGAAAAAGCGCCGGGGCGCGAGCGGCTGCTGAGTCGTGTTTTGGAAGCGTTAAAAACGCCGGATAACACCAAGCGCTACCGCTCGTTT
>JBOHQZ010001100.1:0-2405 GCA_050732275.1 bacterium | reverse complement strand
CAGCTTGCAACGCATTATCGCAATCATTCCGGCGATCTTCTTTTCGAGCTGCTCAATGAGCCGAATAGTTTGCTGACCAGCGATCTGTGGAATCAATATTTGCAAGAGGCGATTGCGGCCATCCGCCAGACCAACCCCGGCAGAATACTGATCGTGGGAACGGCGAATTGGTATAATATCGGTTCGCTCAGAACGCTCACTTTACCCGCCGATGATAGAAGCCTGATTGTAGCGGTGCATTATTACAACCCGTTCCAATTCACCCATCAGGGCGCGGAATGGGTTCCCGGCAGCGACGCCTGGCTGGGCACGCGATGGACCGCCACATTGGCGGAGCGGCAAGCGGTCCAACGGGAATTTTCCGAGGCTGCCAGTTGGGGCGCTGCCAACAACCGGCCTTTGAACATTGGCGAATTTGGCGCGTATAGCAAAGCCGATATGGCCTCACGCGCGCTGTGGACTGAATTCGTCGCTCGCACTGCCGAGGCCAATGGCATGAGCTGGCATTATTGGGAATTTATTGCCGGCTTTGGCGTTTACAACAGCACAACGAACGATTGGAATTATCCGCTGCTTTATGCGCTGATTCCGAAAATTTCTGCTTTGACAGCACAATAGACTGCCCCGGATTTTCGGGCGAATCGAAAACCGTAACCCTGCGGACAGCTATCAAAAAAAAGATTCTTTCCAACTGATAGAAAAACCCAACTGCAAGTGCCTTTTCCGTTGGGTTTTTCTATCAGTTGGAAAGAAAAACCGGCAGAAATTTTTCCAGTGTGGTTATTTAAGGCGCGAAAGCGGTGAAACCATGAAATTTAAAATTTTTTTGGCCATCACCTGCGTGCTCTGTTTCTGCAATGATGGCCTTGCGCAATTCTTGCGCGCCGAGGGCAAAGAAATTGTCGACGCAAATGGCAAGCCGGTTTTATGGCGCGGCATAGGTCTCGGTGGTTGGCTGGTGCCGGAAGGATACATGTTGCACATCCCCGGCAGGGGCTCGCCGACTTCCATTCGCAATCAAATCTTGGATGTGCTCGGCGCTGCGGATACGGAACGCTTCTATCAGCTTTATCGCGCCAATTACGTCAACGCCAACGACATTCAGCAAATCGCCGCCTGGGGTTTCAACAGCATTCGCCTGCCATTCCACTACGCCATTCTTTCGCCCGCCGATCAACCGGGCGTCTTTCTCGAAGAAGGTTTTCAATTGCTCGATTCGCTGATTGCCTGGAGCAAGCGCCACCGGATGCACGTCATTCTCGATATGCACTGCGCGCCCGGCGGCCAAAACGCGGACAACATCAGCGACAGCGACGGTGAAGCCAAGCTGTGGACCGTGCCCGCCAATCAGGATCGCACCGTCGACATTTGGAAAAAAATCGCCGCGCGTTACGCCAATGAGCCTTGGGTCGCCGGTTATGATTTGCTCAACGAACCGGTTATGCCGTCCGGATTCACGAATTTGGATTTGCGCAATCTCTATCGCCGGATGGCTTTGGCGATTCGAGAAGTGGATGCCAATCATATCATTTTTATTGAAGGCAGCGTGTATGCCACCAATTTCACCGACCTGACCCCGCCGCTGTTCTACGGCACCAACGTCGCCTATAGCTTTCATAAATATTGGAGCGAGACTTCCAAAGCGACGATTCAAGATCTGCTCAATCTGCGCGACAATTGGAACGTGCCGTTGTGGCTGGGCGAATCGGGAGAAAATTCCAATCCATGGTTCTACGAAACCATCAAGCTGTTGGAGGAAAACAATATCGGCTGGTGCTGGTGGACGCACAAAAAAATACAAACCACCACCAGCCCGCTCTCCTCGCCGATCACACCCGATTATCAACGCGTCTTGGATTATTGGAATGGCCGGGCCGCCAAGCCGTCGCCAAGCTTCGCGCGCAACGCGCTCTTTGGCATGGCCGAAAATCTGGCGCTGGAGAAATGTGAGCCGCATCCCGATGTTCTACACGCGCTGTTTGATAAAGACTTCAATACCCGCCTGAAGCCATTTGCGCCGCACAGCATTCCCGGCACGATCAATTGCAGCGAATACGATTTCGGCAACGCCGGCCTGGCTTATCACGATCAAGATTACAAGCGCGTCCGTTGGGATATTTCCCAACCCTGGAATAACGGCCGTGAATTTCGCAACGACGGCGTCGATCTCGAAAAGAGCAACGACGCGCAAGGCGCCAAGTACAGCGTCGGCTGGATTGTCACCGGCGAATGGTTGAAGTACACGGTCACCGTCAAACAAGCGGGAATTTATGACGTGGTCTTTCGCGTCGCCAGCCAGCCGGGCGGCGGCGCGCTCAAGCTCGTGCTGAATGGCCAGGAACTGACGTCCAACGTCGCAGTTCCGTCAACGAACGGCTGGTATAATTGGATGCCAATGCGCGTGC
>JBOHQZ010001099.1:0-2410 GCA_050732275.1 bacterium | reverse complement strand
ATCCATAATAACGTCAATGCAATTTGGGAAGATCGCCGGGGCAACCTTTGGGTGGGAACCGCCGGAGGGTTGAGCGTATTCGATGCCAAAGCAAAGTTAATCGCCAATTACACGCACGACCCCAACGATAATTCCAGCTTGAGCTTGAATTTCGTGCAATCGATTCGCGAAGATAAAAATGGCGAGGTTTGGGCCGGCACGTTTGGCAGCGGCTTGAACAAATTTAATCGCACCAGCCGGACTTTCACGCGATTTCGCAAAGATTCTTCCGATGCGGGCAGCCTGTCGCAAGATTTCGTCACCGCCATTTATGAAGATCGTGCAGGAGATTTGTGGATTGGGACGCTCGGCGGCTTGAACAAACTCGATCGCGGCCAAAACCGTTTCATCCGCTATTTGTCCAATACGAAAAATCCCCGCGCGCTGAATCATAACGGCATCACCTGCATACTCGAAGATCGCTCGGGCCGGCTTTGGATTGGAACGTACGGCGGCGGGCTGAATCTATTGCAGCGCAACACCGGCGAGTTCACGCATTATACAAACGATCGCGCGAATCCTCACAGCTTGAGCGATGATATCGTTTGCTGCATTTTTGAAGACGAGACCGGCGTGCTGTGGATCGGCACGAACGGCGGGCTTAATAAACTTGTCCTGAGCGCAGCCGAAGGATTCAATCCGGCTATGGGGCAATTCCAACATTATTTGGAGCAGGACGGCCTTCCCAATAATACCGTCCTCGGCATCCTTGGCGATGGCGACGGCAATCTGTGGATTTCGACACACAACGGCCTGTGCAAATTTAACGACAACCTGTCCGCCGGCCAAAAGTTTTTGAATTTCGATGCCGGCAAAGATGGCCTGCAGTCGAATGAGTTCAATACCAACGCTTTTCATCGGAGCCAAAGCGGCGAGTTTTTTTTCGGCGGGCCCAACGGTGTCAACCGATTTTTTCCGCCGGATTTAAAGGCCAAATCCCCGCCGCCTGCGATTGCCATTACCGCCTTCAACAAGCTCAACAAACCCGCCGTTCTCGACACTTCGATTGTGGCGATGGCGGCGCTCGAGCTTGCCTATAACGACATCTTTTTTTCCTTTGAATTTGCGGCGTTGGATTTCACGCATCCCGAAAGAAACGAGTATGCCTATAAAATGGAGGGCTTCAATACCGATTGGATTTATGGCGGCAATCAGCATCACGCGACCTTCACCAATTTGGATCCCGGCTCTTACGTATTCAGAGTCAAAGGCGCCAATAGCGACGGCGTTTGGAATGAAACCGGCGCTTCGCTTCGCGTCACCATTGCGCCGCCGTTTTGGCAACAGTGGTGGTTTCGACTCGCGCTGGGCGGCGGCATTTTGCTGCTCGCTTATGAATTGTATCGCTTGCGCCTCGCGCGAGTGATCGAAGTCGAGCGCCTGCGCGTGCGCATCGCCAGCGATTTGCACGACGACATCGGCGCCACTTTGACCAAGATTTCTCTTTATTCTGATTTGATCCAAACCGGCACCAATCCTGAAACTTCCAAAGACCTGCTGCAAAAAATCGGCGCGATGAGCCGCGAGCTGGTGACCACCATGAGCGATGTCGTCTGGTCGATCGATGCCCGCAACGACACCGTCGGCGATCTGATCGACCGCATGCGCGACTTTGCCAACGGCGCTTGCGCTCTCCGGCAAATCGAGATGCAATTCGACGAAGCCGGAATGGAGCCGAACAAGAAACTCCGCGCCGGCGCCCGGCAAAATATTTATTTGATTTTTAAAGAAGCGGTGAATAACGTTGTCAAGCACGCCGCCGCCTCGAAGCTCTTCGTCACGCTGCAAAACGGCAACGGCACATTCAAAATGAAAATCGCAGACGACGGCAAGGGGCTCCACGCCGAGCCGCGCCGAACCGGCCAAGGCCTGCGCAACATGCAAATGCGGGCCAAGCGCATCGGCGCCAGGCTGCAAGTGAAGATGGAGGGCGGCGTGGCGGTAACATTGGAGGCCAAAGCGTTTTGATCGCGAATTGTGCGAGCTCGACCTCCCCCATCAAAATGTAGCTCCCGCCTACACATTCATGGAGTTGATGACCTGGTGTTTGTTATTTAAATTCCAATGTGCGAAACGAGCAAAGGTCATCAACTAACTTTCAGGAGGACTAACATGAATATCAAAATCAAAATTTGTGCAACCATCATTGCCATGTTCTTGCTCGTGATGTCGAGCCTCTACGCGCAAGTGCCGCAGGTGATCAACTATCAGGGGCAAATCACCGATGCCGGCGGCAATCCTGCCAACGGCACGTTTACGCTGGTGTTTGCCATTTTCAGCACGGCGACCGGCGGCACGGCGTTGTATTCCGAAACGCAAAGCGTCACCGTGAGCAACGGTGTGTTCAACGTGTTGATTGGCAGCGTGAACC
>JBOHQZ010001098.1:0-2414 GCA_050732275.1 bacterium | reverse complement strand
GCGATCTCCGGCACTTGAGTGAGAAAAAGCCAGAGGCCGTGATAGCTCAACCAAAATACGAAAAGTTTAAACGTGCCGGTGGATCGGCGCAGGCCAAGATAAACGCCGCCACAGATCAGCCCAACGCTGAACACCGCCACTGGCCCGGCGGCGAAAGCCAAATTTTGCGACGGCTGCTGCATGTTCATGAAGTGCATGTTGTTGTGGAACAGAATCGGATCATTGCCGAGCCAGGCGCCGGCCACGACCAGCACCAGCTCGTGAATGAAATAAATGATATTGAAAGCCAGGGCAAAGAGGATGGTCCCGTTTAAAATGCGGAAAGCCTTTGCGTTCATGATGACCTCAAGAATTATTGTGCGCTACGTTTGGTTGAAAAGACGCACGGTATACGCAAAGGGTTGGCTAAAATGTTCTAAAATCTTATTAAAAAACACCTTTCAGCCCACGGAAAAAGAACTCCCACAGAAAAAAGGCCAACTTTAATTTCATTTCTGTGGGAGTTCGATTCATTGGATGAGATTGTCAAGCTAATGAAAATGCCTCTTCGTCAACAGCACGATCAAAAACAAAATGACGACGATCGCGACGATCAAGAAGCGCAGGCCGATGCGGGCTTCCATGAATTCCAGTATTTCAATGAAAGTCGATTTGCTCTCAGGGGTGGGATGGCTTGCCGAGGCGGGAAGAGTCGTGGGCGACATCAACATGCGGTAGCCGTAGCGCGGGATGGTCTTGATGTACTTGGGAGAACGGGAATCATCACCGAGTGCTTTGCGGAGGCTGCTGACGGCGACGGTGAGCACTTCTTCGGAGAACACGCCTTCTCCCCAGACCACCTTTAAAATTTCTTCTTTCGCCAAATCCTTATCCGGGTTTTGGGCGAAATAAACGAGAAGCTGCATGACTTTGTGGTCGAGCTTGAGGGTTTGGTTCTGCCTGACCAGCTCGTTGGCGTGCGGCTTCACCAGCCATTCATGCAGTTGAAAGCTTGCTTGCGACATAAGCTCCGGCAGGTTGATTCGACTTTTCTCATGATCAATTTTTCATTTTAGCAAAATTTCATGAGAGAAGCAAATATTTTTCTTTAATGCAGTTTGATGATCAAATTTGGTAATGACAAATCAGAACTCATTGGACGATTTCTTCAAACACAAAGTGACGCTTGCTTTTGGACGGTAGAATATTTAAAATGTATTTCGACGCTTTTAACCATTCATAGCAACACCCGGACAAGCAGGAACCCAAAAATTTTTAAACTGCGAATGGACGCGAATAAAAGATTCGCGTCTATTCGCGCTCATTAGCGGTTGATTTTTTGACCAGCTAAATGATCATTGCAAAATCTCAGCGATTCGTCCCATGCCCAACACCAGCCTGACCGGCAGATCAGCGCCCGCCATAAATTTTTATATCTTAGCCGGCGGCAAAAGCCGGCGCTTTGGTGAGAACAAAGCGTTGTTCAAGATTGACGGGCGGGCGGTGATCGAAACCGTGATCGCGGCGGTTCCGCCGGACCGGCCGGTTTTCATCGTGACGCATTCGCCGGCGGCGTATGCTCATCTCGGCTTGCCGGCCATGCCTGACCAATATCCCAACGCCGGGCCGTTGGCGGGAATTCATGCCGGACTCTCGCACTCGCCATGCGAATGGAATTTTTTTCTCGCTTGTGATTTTCCGTCTTTGCGGACAGCCGTTATCGAGGAGGTTCTCGCCGCGTTTTTCAACACGAATAAAGAAAAGGAAGGAGCGCCGGTTATTCTGCCTGAAACGGCGGAAGGCTTGCAGCCGCTCTGCGCGCTGTGGTCAAAATCAACTTTGCCGTTCGTTGAAGCGGCTCTGAATGGCGGGCAGCGCAGCGTGAAGTCGGTGCTCGCGCAGTTATCGCTGCATCGCGTCTCTCTCTCGGAACCGGAGGCGTTGCTCAATCTCAACACGCCGGAAGACTTGCGAAACTATCTAACAGGATGCTGAAAAGACCCAAAATCGTTGGAAATTGTCATGCCCGCGAAAGCGGGAATCTATGATTTTCTTGAATTTTGGGATGCCCGCCGGAGTTTACCCCACGCTTATTGCGGGGCGGGCATGACATTATTTTTTTTCAGCAACCTGCTAAAGCCTGACGCAATCATTTTGCCGTTTGCTCTTTGCCTTTTGCGGTCATTTCACCACCGCCACCTTCGTCATGAACGTCCCATATTTCGCCGTCTTTAGCAACGCAATATAAACGCCGTTCAAAACTTTCCTACGGGCGCCGTTGTAGCCGTTCCAGAAAAGATCGCCGAAATGCTCGCCTTTTGCGCCGGCGGGGTCCGCAGCAGAAAACGAGGTTTCCCACACCAGCTCGCCGAGTAAAGTGAAAATTTTCAGCTCGCCGCTGGAGGCTTCCGGCAGATTATAAGTGAAACGCGTCC
>JBOHQZ010001097.1:0-2420 GCA_050732275.1 bacterium | reverse complement strand
AAAAGCATATCAAGGTCGCCGTCGTTGTCGATGTCCGCCGTCGTGATGCCGTCACCGGCGTTGTGTGCAATGCCAATGGAAGCCGGCGTAATCTGGGTGAAAATTCCCTGGCCATCATTGCGCAGAAGATTGACCGGGCCGGTGCGGTTGGCCGCGATCACGTCAACGTCGCCGTCGCCGTCAAAATCGGTATCAATCGCGCCCTGGCCGGCTCGCGCCGTGAACAGCGTTCCGGTGTTGATCGCGGTAAAGCGCAGGTTGCCGTCATTGCGATAAACTTCGTTGCGATCGTCCGGCAGATCGTTAGTGCCCTGATAATCTGTGACGCCGAACAAATCAAGATCACCGTCACCTTCCATATCGAAAGCGATGACTGCGCGCGTTTCCCATTCTCGGATTGGAATGCCGCTATTGGCGCTAACGTCGGAAAAAAAGCCGCTGCCATTGTTGCGATAAATATTGTTGATGCCCAAAATTCCAGGTGCGCCGCGCGTGGTGCCGTTATACAAATCATAATCACCGTCGTTATCCAAGTCGGCGAAACAGGCGCCGTGCGAGCCGCCGTCAAAATCGTCGATGCCGCGCAGCGCGCCTTCTTCAACAAAGACGCTGCCATTGACGTTGCGAAAGAAGAGATCGGCAGTCGGGGTTTCCAATATGTTATACATCGTGATGTAGAGATCGGGCCGGGCATCGCCGTCGACGTCCGCAAAAATTGCGGCGTGGCCGCCGGTCAAATTCGGATCGGTCGGTCCGCCGGTGCCGGCAGACAACGTAATGTCGGTAAACGCGAGCGTCGAAGTGATGGTTCGAAATGTTTGATCGTTCCCCGTTGCCGGATTTCCCGCCGCGTCTTTGGATTTGACGCGGTAGTGATACGTCGTGTTGGCTTGCAAGCCCGAGAGTGTTGACGTGTGTGAAGTGACCAGCGACGTATTCAGCGGCGAAGACGAACCGTAGCTCGTGGTCAAGCCGTATTCCACCTGCGTGTCGCTGCTCTCATTCGTCGTCCAAGCAATCGTTGCCGACGAATTGGTGATATTGCTTGCCGCCACATTCGAGATCACCGGCGGTGTCACATCATTCTGCAAAGTCGTGAAAGTGAAATCGCCGCTCGTCGCCAAATTCCCCGCCGCGTCTTTGGATTTGACGCGATAGTGATAAGTTGAATTGGCTTGCAAGCTCGACAGTGCCATGGTGTGTGAAGTCACCAACGATGAGTTGAGTGACGAAGACGAGCCGTAGCTCGTCGTCAGGCCGTACTCCACTTGTGTGTCGCTCGTTTCATTCGTTGTCCAGGTGATGGTCGCGGCTGAAGTGGTGATATTGCTCGTGGCCACACTCGAGATCACCGGCGGCTGTATGTCCGGCGTCGGCGTGCCGTTGCTATTGATCGCAAAATCATCCACTCGCAGCACGCCGTTAGACGATGTGTTGTAGCCGGAAAGCTCATAATAAAACGGCGAATTTAGCGTGTAGCCCGGCAAGCCAAAAGGCTCATTGTACGTATCGATCCAATTCGACCCATTCAACGAAGCTTCAAAGTGAATATGCGTGTTGTCAAAACGCAAGCGCAAATACACCGTGCCCGTGATCACCAAATTGCCGGTGACATCCAAACCGTTGTCGACACCGTTCTTTTTCCATTGCACATACAATCGATACGTGCCGCTATGGCCGTTGCGATAGACGTAAAATCGGTACCAATTCGCTTGATCGAAAATTCCGTACGGCGACGACAGATTGTACGTCGGGCTAAGGCCGAGATTGCCGTCGTCATTGGGCGTGGTGACTTTGATGCTGACCGTGGTGTTGAGCGCGGCGTAATTATTCGCCGTAATAATCCAGCCGCTGACGTTGCCGCTGGCGCGCAGCTCGAGCGCGTTGCTCGCCACCGCCGCCTGATTGCCGGTGTTGGTGCCTCGACGCCAATTATTGCTATTGAGCGAAGCGGCATTAAAATTGTCGGCAAAGATGGTGCTGGATTGTCCAAGTGTTGTGAATGTAAAATCTCCGCTCGTCGCCAGATTGCCTGCCGCATCTTTGGATTTGACACGATAGTGGTAAGTTGTATTGGCTTGCAAGCTCGACAGCGTTGTCGTGTGCGAAGTCACCAACGATGAGTTGAGCGGCGAAGATGAACCGTAACTCGTGGTCAAGCCGTACTCCACTTGCGTGTCGCTCGTTTCATTCGTCGTCCAGGTAATCGTCGCGGCTGAAACAGTAACATTGTTCGCGGTCACATTCGAGATCACCGGCGGCGTCACATCGCCTTGCAAAGTCGTAAAAGTAAAATCGCCGCTCGTCGCCAGATTTCCCGCCGTATCTTTGGATTTGACGCGGTAGTGGTAAGTCGTGTTGGCTTGCAAATTCAACAGTGTTGCCGTGTGGGAAGTCACCAACGATGAGTTGAGCGGCGA
>JBOHQZ010001096.1:0-2423 GCA_050732275.1 bacterium | reverse complement strand
ACTGTGGGAGGTTCGCCACCAAAGCCGATGCCGCAGCCTCATCCGTTAGGAGAAGATAGGAAAGAAAACTGGATTGCCGCCAATTTCCCAAGGCAAACTCGCCGATATTTTCGAAGGGAATGATGAAGTCCGGGCGAAGATGCGAAGCCTGCGGAATCTCCTGTAAAACGCCGGTCACCTGAAAATCACGGCCACCGCGCTCGATGCGCAGAACCTTGCCGAGCGGATTCTCCGCGCCGAAATATTTCTGTGCCGCCGCGCGGCTCAGTACCACGGACTGCGAATGGCGCAGCGCAGTTTTCGGATCGCCTTGCACGAGCGGAAAATCAAAGACTTCGAACAGCGTCGAATCGGCATAGCAAATTCTATCCTCATAAAACTGATGGTCTTCATGACTCACCAGTGTTCTGCCGTAAGGCGATTGCACTCGAACGACCTGGCGCACATTGGGGTATTCTTGCTTCAGCGCCGGGGCCATCGGAGCGGGCGTTCCGGGGAATGTATTGGTGCCATGCTGATCACGATGCGTCGTGATGACGCGGTAAATGTGCTCAGCTTGCCGATGAAAACGGTCGTAACTGAACTCGTCTCGAATGTACAGCAGCATGAGCGCACAACACGCCATGCCGACGCTCAATCCCGCGATATTGATGACCGTGTAGGCCTTGTGCCTCAGCAAATTTCGCAGGGCGATTTTGAGGTGGTTTTTGAGCATGATGAGCTCCTGATGCGTCATTCGTAATGCGTAAAACGAAACGCTTACGCATCACGTTTTACGTTTTATTACTCGTAGCGAAGAGATTCAACCGGATTCGCCAACGCCGCCTTGATCGCCTGTGTGCTGACCGTTAATAGCGCGATCACTAACGCCAGCCCACCCGCCAGCACAAACACCCACCAGCCCAGGTTGATGCGATAAGCAAAATCTTGCAGCCATTTATTCATCGCAAAATATGCCACCGGCCACGCCACGACATTGGCGATCAGAACCAGCTTGACAAATTCTTTTGAGAGCAATCCCACTATACTGGAAACCGAAGCGCCGAGCACTTTGCGAACGCCGATTTCCTTGGTGCGGCGCTCGGCAGTAAATGAGGCCAATCCCAAAAGCCCCAGGCCGGCAATGAAAATGGCGAGAATGGCAAAAGCGCCAACGATCTGGCCGAACATGGCCTCGACCTGATAAGCCTGCGCCAACTTCTCGTCGAGAAAGATCGGCTCAAAAGGCCGGTGAGAAAAATTATCGTTCCACACCGTTTCGATATGAGTCATGGTTTCACGGGCATTTCCCGGAGCGACGCGCACGAGAAAGTGGGTGAGCCGGTTGTGTTCTTCATCATCACCGACCAAAGCAAGCACAGCAGTTCCGAGGGCGAACCGTGGATTTTCAAGATGAAAGTCTTTGGCCACGCCGACGATCTTCCCTCTTCTTTCATAAACCAGTTTGCCAAACTCAGTATAAAAAATACGGAAGCCTTTGTCGATGGGAGTGTCGAGCGCCATGCCGCGTTGGGAGGCTTCATTGCGAATTCCTCGCCAGAAAGTCTCATTTAAAATAAAGCCGTGGCCGGCATCGGCTGCATAATCCCGTGAAAAATCACGTCCTTCAGTTACGGGTATGCCCATCGTCCGCAGAAAGTCGTCACGCACATAGATGACCCGAGCGTTCCCTTGCAACTCTTCAGCTATTCCCTCGACGCGCGCCGGCGTGTACTCGCCGCCCTCGATGCCGGGCAGCCAGTTTGCCGCCGATACGCTGACGACGCCCGCAGATTGCAGCAATTTATTTTTGAATGACACAAAACCCCGATCGAGGTTTTCATCATCATGGATCGGCAGGGCAACAATCTGCTCCGTATTGAAACCGAGCGATTTGTCGCGCAGAAAATTGAGCTGGTTGAAGACCACCAGGGTGCCGATGATGAGCGCGATCGAGATGACGAATTGCAGCACCACCAGGCCCTGGCGCAGCCGGCTACCGCCAATTGAATTTCCGGATGCGCTTTTGAGAACCCGCACCGGTGAAAACCTCGACAAGAACAAAGCAGGATAGCTTCCGGAAAGCAGGGCGACGACGAGGGCAATCAATACCAAGCCAAACATTAGACCAAGATTCCCGAAATCTATAGAGATCGCGAGACCGGTTATGGTATTGGTCACTTTGAGAATGAACTCGGCCAGGACGAGGCCGAGAAACAACGCCAGGAGTGTCATGAAAAACGACTCGCCCAAGAATTGCTTGATGAGCTGAGGCCGGCCGGCGCCGACGACTTTGCGCACGCCCACTTCTCTGGCGCGTTGTGCTGAGCGGGCGGTGGCGAGGTTCATAAAGTTGATGCAGGCAATGAGCAACACAAACACGGCGATCGCAGAAAAAATGTAGACGTATCGGATGACGCCGTCATTGCCGGAAGTGCCGTAAA
>JBOHQZ010001095.1:0-2424 GCA_050732275.1 bacterium | reverse complement strand
CCACACAATAATGCCGTTTTGCAAATTGCCCATTCTAATAACGGGAATTTGTCCTTCTTTTTTTGATTTTTTCGCAGAACCATATTCAACTCCGATTGAAAGATTACCCAACTTCACCCAACACCACACTTCCGGCAGTTCCGGCAACTCCGCCAGTTCCGCTTCCGTCAGCGGCGGAAATTCTTTCGGCTTTTGCGGCTTGGGCGGTTTCTTTTTACCATTGTTTTCAACGCCGGCTTTTTGCCACACCGCGAGCTGTTGCTGGTACTGCCTTCCGCGCTCGGCTTTGATTTGCGCCAGCAATTTTTCCGCCGGTTCGGGCTTGTTCTGCTCGCGCCACGCGGCGGTGAGCTTGCCTTCAAAGGCGTATTTCAACACCGCCTGGCGGTAGGTTTTAAGCTGGGCCTGCGCTTGCTTCAAACTGGCGATGCCGGCGTCCAAATCGGAAAACAGCTCTTCGATCTTGGCAACGATCCGGTGCTGCTCGGCGAGGGGAGGGAGAGGAATGGTCAAACTTGACAACGTTGTCGCATTAACATTGGGCTGGCCGATGCCCAACGCATGCATACCAATTTGCTGCCAATATGAAGGCGATTGAAAGAAATAATAAACAAATTGTTTGTCGATTTCGTTGTGAAGAATTATTCTAATTAAATATGAAGCAAAAACGGCTTTGGGAATTTTGCCTTTTATCAAATAGCTTTTTCCAACTGTTGCACCAGTTCTTGCAAATACCAAGTCGCCATCTTTAAGCTCATACTTTGCCAATTCTTGCTCACTTATTTCACAAAAAGGCACTTCATGCCAATTGACATTGCGATTCTGAATATCCGTTATTCTGAGCAATTGGACCCCCGTATCCCGATTCTCGGCACTCGCAGTATAGCCGTAATGAATCCTTTCTGAGATATTTTCGATTGAAGCCTGCTGCCAACCGACGGGCAGGTTGTTATTTTTTGTATTTTCAAACATTCTACGCAGCCAACGCCTCATTCAATTCATCAATTATCGTATCCATTTCATCGCCGAACAATTGGTGCATTCTGCCGGTGCCGTGTTGTCATCTGTAGGGGCGCACGGCTGTGCGCCCCTACAATGCGTCCCTACAATGCAATCATACGATGCACCTCTACCGTACGGCCCTACCTCACCGACTTAGGCCATACGTCCAGCCATCGTGCGTCCCTACGATTAATGCGCGACCATCACGAATACCATTATCCATCGTTCATCAAAATCACCCCAAATATTTTTTCCAAAATCGCTTTTTGTCTTCGTCGGAAATATCATTGCGATTTTCCTGATCGTATTGCCATTGCGCCGGATTTTCAACGATGTATCGCTGGATGCGGGTGCATGCCTCTTCATTGCGAATAATATGTTCATAATAATTGCGCTGCCATACCGGCACGCCTGGCGTATTTCGAATGGTATTGATTTGTTTGGTAACAGTGGATTTGAAACCCGCCACGATCGATCCGATGGATTTCGGTTTGCGTCGTAGGGGCGCATGCTGTAGGGGCGCATGGCCGTGCGCCTCTACGTGTGATCGAATACCATCGTCGGGTGCGTCGCCTTGCGCTTCGACGTCGGGCCAAATAACATCATCGGGCGAACGGCGGTCCGCCCCGACGGTCACATCAACGGAATATTGGGAATCATTTGCCCCAATCGCGTCGTCCGTTCCCGCATTGCCGGTAATAATGATTATCCCGTGCACGTGGTTCGGCATGACCACAAAGGCATCCAATTCAACGTTGTCACGAATCTCCACGGTTTTCAGCCATTCGGCTTCGACGATTTTGCCGATCTCATTCAGTTGCATTTGGCCGTCGCGAATTTCACCGAAGATACATTCGCGGTCATGAGTACAGATTGTGATGAAATACGCGCCAGCTTGGGAATAATCGTATCCCTTCAATCGAATGGATCGGCGGTGGTGGATTTCTGGATCGTACGACATGATGACCCTCGTGCCTGGTTAATGGTTATGATTTTGTAGCACCGGTAGGGGTGCACGGCCGTGCGCCCCTACGTCACGCCGCCAGCGCCTCATTCAATTCATCAATAACCGTATCCATTTCCTCGCCGAACAACTGGTGCATTCTGCCGATGCCGCCTTTGGCGTCGAACGGCGCCAAATCCAAATCGTCGCGCTCCATACGCACCGAACTAATGACGTGCTCCTTCATCATGCGCAGCCATTCCATCTGCGCCTCGGTAAACTGCTTGTTGCCGGCGTTCTTTTCAAACACCCATTTTTGAAAATTGCGGTTCACCGTGTTCTCAAACGCGGTCAGCTTTTCGTCGATGCCGGTCACGCGCCGGAGCAACGCCACCAGCGCCGTCAGCTCGTTGCGGGGCGAGCGGCCATCGACTTTTTCCAACTGCTCGTAGGCCTCCCACACCCGCACCGGCGCCAGA
>JBOHQZ010001094.1:0-2427 GCA_050732275.1 bacterium | reverse complement strand
ACGCCGTCCTGCGCGCGGCTGAAGGCCACGAAGAAGCCGTCGCCGGCGGTATCGATTTCATAACCCGCAAATTGCTGAAAGGCCGCGCGCATGATCACGCGTTGCTCTTCCAGCGCCTGCGCATATTGATCGCCCAGCCGATGCAGGAGTTGGGTGGAGCCTTCGATGTCGCTGAATAAAAGGGTGACGGTGCCGGCGGGTTTTTGATGGGCAGTTTTGGGGGTCTCGTGTTCTATTTGCATGCAATTGAATTCTTCCATTCAGCCTTTTTTGTTTATCCCTTAAATTTTTTTGTGCGGCTTAAAGCTCCGCTCTTGTCATAAATTTTCCACAAGCCGGCTTTTTTCCCGCCAATATATTTGCCAATGTCATATAGCTTGCCGTTGTCATAGTATCTTTTCCACAAGCCGGTTTGTTTGCCGTTTTCAAACTTGCCGGCCTGCAGCAACTTTCCATTTTCACGGTACCATTTCCATAATCCCGCAAATTTGCCGTTTGAAAATTTTCCTGTTGCTCTCAGCTTTCCATTACGCAGATAAAACTTCCATGTTCCGGTTCTTTTGCCATTTTGGTATCTGCCGGCGCTTGATAATTTGCCATCACGGAAGTACTCTTTCTGCAGTCCGTTTTTTGGTTTTTTGTTAGGTTGATTTGTTTTCATTTTATTTCTTAATGATGAATCTTTTAGTATTCACTTTCCATCTCCACGTATTCAGTGAAAGTGTTGATACAACTCCATACTCAACTATTACTCTTTATAATCATTCGGCAGAGCATAAAATCGACAATGAGTCTACTCGGCACGACGGGCTTAAGCAGCGCTCGCCATCTCAGTCCAGCAACTCGTTGAGCCGTCGTTGGAGAAACCGCCGTTCTGGCTCTTGCTGCGTGAGGTTGAAGGCCCGTTCGTAGGAAGTTCGTGCATCCGCCGTTCTGCCCAGCCGTCGGCAAAGCTCCGCCCGCGCCGAATGTAGCAAGTAATAATCAGCCAGATCACCGCGCGCCAGAATGGCGTCGATCAACTCCAAACCCGCTGCCGGTCCATCGCGCATCGCCACTGCCGCAGCGCGGTTCAGCTCGATCACGGGAGAAGGCTCCGCCTGCAAAAGCAAATCGTACAGCGCAACGATCTGCGCCCAGTCTGTTTCAGCAGCAATGGAGGCTTGGGCATGCACCGCGGCGATCGCCGCTTGGACCGTGTACGGGCCGGCCCGCTGCGACGATAACGCGCGTTCCACCAGCGCCAGCCCCTCTGCAATGAGATCGCGATTCCAGAGTGAGCGGTCTTGCTCTTCAAGCAGAATCAGGTCACCCGCCGGCGAGGAGCGCGCCAGCCGCCGCGACTCGTGCAACAACATGAGCGCGAGAAGTCCCATCACCTCAGGTTCAGGCAGCAACTCCACAAGCAGCCGGCCCAAACGTATCGCCTCGCCTGAGAGATCGGGCCGCGTCAACGAATCGCCCGATGAGGCGGAGTATCCCTCGTTGAACACCAGATAGATCACGTGCAGCACGGTATCGAGCCGGTCCGGTAGATCGGCGATCAACGGCACCTGATAGGGAATGCGCGCGTCGCGAATCTTCGACTTGGCGCGCACGATGCGCTGCGCCAATGTCGAGGGCGTGGTGAGAAAGGCGCGCGCGATCTCTTCGGTCGTGAGACCGCAGATCTCACGCAGCGTCAGCGCCATGCGGGCGTCCGGCGATAGAGCGGGATGGCAGCAAGTGAAGATCAATCGCAATTGGTCGTCCGCGACGCTCTCATCGTCTAATTGCACTGTATCACTTGCTTCGGTATTGAGCTGCTCAACAAGCTCCGCCTGCAATGCGTCGAAGCGTGCGCGCCGGCGCACGGCGTCGATAGCCTTGAAGCGGCCGGCTGAAACGAGCCACGCGCGGGGATTGGCGGGTACACCGTCTCGCGGCCATTGCTCGAGCGCTGCCCTGAAAGCATCGTGCAGCGCATCCTCGGCGCGATCGAAGTCACCGAGCAGGCGGATCAAAGTGGCGAGCACACGGCGCGACTCCGAGCGATAGACGGCATCCACTTTCTCACGAATGGATTCGGAGGGATGATCGTTCATCAGCGGCGGGCTTGCCGTTGCTATCGGTTTGAATTGCATGCCTTCAATGTAACTATTCCAATCAACAAACGCAAGATGAGAGTAATGGCGAAGTTTAACTGAGTCGCGATGAGGCTTCAAATTCGGAAGGAAAACTTAAGCGGAAATCGATTGATGTGCTCGTCAATCGTTCTAAATCGGCTTACATGGCTCCACTCAGCGTGATGAAGCTTGGCAAGCACAGGAAGTTGATCGAGGTGATCGGCCAAGGAGGCAATATGCATATCCCGCTGCCTTTCTCGAATATCGAACAATGACAAATCGTGTACCCTTAGCGATTCTCAACTTTGCCGTTCACCAAGAC
>JBOHQZ010001093.1:0-2430 GCA_050732275.1 bacterium | reverse complement strand
CGCATGTTCGGTTGCCCGGCCATTGGTGCCATTAAGGTTGTGAATTTTTTCACTACCTTTTTTCCCGCGTCCTTTACTTAATTGCTGTCTCGCCTTAGCCTCTTCTCTTAAAAATGGTAATGCGTCTCGTGCACACGCGCCTTTTTGGCTCTCATTCAAATGCCGCCGATGCAGATTCTTGCTGATGATAAAATCGATGAGCGAACCCTTGCCGTCCCAATCCTTGAACTTTGGCTCAACTTTAATATCAAGGCAAGCGCGATAGCGGTTGCGTCTGTTAAACAGCGACTCCGCCGGCGCTCCCGCCAATCTTGGCGCTGCCAGGCGACACCGCCATATCTAACGCTCGGCGCCGGGCCACGCGGGATCCCGACGCCGCCTTTAACGTTGCCGACGTGCCTGACGCCGATACTAGCACTGTCCGCGATCGACGCCGGAAGTGGCTGCCCTCGAGGACAGCACAGAATAACGCGCCTGCAGCACAGCCAAGTTTGGCGCTATGACTGGTCCACAAATCCATTTCCGGCGCTGTACGATCACCCAACATCTTTTCATCCCAAAGATTGAATGTACTCAGTCAACGTTTCATAAACCGCCCGCTGATGCAAGACCGGCAGCGCCTTAAATTTCGCCAGCAAACGCCGCTTTCTCTTGGTGAGATTCCACCGCGCGCGATCTCGCTCGCCGACAAATCGGTAATCCTGCAATTGGGTAGGCTCCGGATAATTGTACCACACATGCTCGACTTTCACATTGCCGCCCCGATCCGTGGTGCGAAACTTGAAAAGTTTCCAGTCCGCCAACATTTCGAGATAAAGCGGATTGGAATAGCTGCTTATCGCAACCATGCAAGGCAACGCCTTTAGCAACGTCAACAGCTCGCGGTGGGCATCGCGCTCGAACATCTCGTACTGATAGAGTCTCCGATTTCTGTCGATCCGACATTCACGAGGGTAAGGCGGATCAGCATAGACGAAAGTCTGCTCCGTGAACTCATGAACGCGATCACGAAGAAACTGAAAAGCATCCCCGTGAACAATCTCCAGGTTCGGAATGCCGGCGCCGTCAAACTGATTGAGGACATCACGGTCGATCTCCACGACTGTTGTTTTGGGTGGGTGTTTAATCGTTCGCGATATAACGCCCGAACCCGCAAAAAGATCAATCAGCCAATCGGTCGGGGGTATCAGGCTGATGATCTTCTGAAAAACGCCCGACCCGCCTTTGCCGCCATTGTAGCTCATTTTAAAATCTGCATTGATTTACCTTCGATATCACAACGCCAATTTCGACCGCGCCGGCTGCCAACAACTCCGCAGACGGCAGCGCTTCGCTATTTACCAACATTTTCCACAGACTTGTCACGTTTGAAATCGTGCTGAATGACTTTCATCTCAGAATTGAGATTGTGCTGAATGACAACCTCGGACAACTCGATGCCGGAGACATAGCGCCGCTTGCCATCGGGATAACTCAACAGCATGAGCTTTCCATCGCTTACCCATTTGCGGATGAATTCTTCTCCTATGCTCGATATTTTTGCGGCCTCGGCAATGCTGTAAAAGCCATTGCCGAAGTTGATCACGCGCCGAAGCCTTTCCTCTTTGCTTTCACTCGGCGGATTCGCGCCGACGTTTCCCTTATTTCTCGCTTTCTTAATCTGAGCCGGATTTTGGCAACGCTCATCTTGCGTAGCCGAACCCGACCTCAATTCCGCAAGAATTTTCCTTGTGAGATTTTCTACCATGACATTACCTCCAAGCTTGATATATTTTCTCTTCCACCGGCTCCTACCCGCGCCATCTGCAAGAATATTGACTCAACTCAGCCTTTTCGAACGCCTACGGGCATTCCAAACGGCTTTAAGCGGCCATTTTCAGCATCTCCAGACTTTTGCGAGGATCCGGAAAAGCCACGTCAAAACCCGCCAGCTTCTTCGGCAGTCGCGCCCAAAGAGTAATCGCCCGATCCCGCGTCAAAGGCTCCAGCCGATCACGCCGGCTATCGAAAAACGTCTCGTGCGTGGCGAAATACTCGCCGTCCGGCGAACGGAAAAGAAACGTGCTGCCGAATTGCTCTTCCCCTAAGTCAATACGTGGCCCGGCTGCCAAGAGCCTCGCAGTGATCGTGCTGTGAAAATTGCCGCCGATCCTTTCACTCATCTGTGTCGGTTTCATTGCCTACCCTTCCGTTCCCCAAATATTTGGGTAAGTATACTAACAACCAACTCATTCATTTTTACACCACGATGAAGCGCTTCTTCGCGTATCGCATCCCTCAACTCTTGAGGAACTTTGATGTACAACCCAACACGCTGATCACCTTTCATGCGATTGTAAAGACGATTAAGCTCACCACGTCCACCTTCACCCTTCTTAATCCGCTCTTGAACTTCATCACCGTAATACTCATGAACGCGCTGCACCTTGC
>JBOHQZ010001092.1:0-2431 GCA_050732275.1 bacterium | reverse complement strand
GTTCATTTCAAGCGCTCTGCTCAATATTAAACAAGATCCCTTCGGGATGGCCCCGCCGCGGCGGGGTTACTTGCTGAACGAACCTCGACTATTTTATCGAGAGAGAAGGCGCAAATTGATAAACAGAAAAAAATTTTGCAACCTCGGTCGGGACCTTTTGCTTTTCACGCGTAGTTTTCTTCGGGATTGCCGCGCGCTCGGGTTGCTGCTTACCATCTTGCTCGTCGCTGCTTGCGGAGAACAGCAACAGCAAATCATCGTCTATTCACCGCACGGCAAAGAACTGCTTGAAGATTTTGCCAGCCGCTTCGAGCAGGCCAATCCCGGGGTGAACGTCGAATGGCTCGATATGGGCTCGCAAAACGTTCTCGACCGCCTGCGCTCGGAGAAAGCCAATCCGCAGGCGGATATTTGGTGGGGCGCGCCCTCGCCGCTGTTCATGCAAGCGGCCGCCGAGGGCCTATTGGAAGCTTATCGACCAACCTGGGCCGGCCAGATCGATTCAACTTATCGCGATCCGCTTAACCGCTGGTACGGCACGTATCTCACGCCGGAAGTGATCATGTTCAATTCGGAGCAACTGCCGAAAGCCCAGGCGCCGCAAGATTGGGATGATCTATTAGCTCCGCAATGGCAAGACAAAATTGCGATCCGCGAGCCGCTCCCCTCCGGAACGATGCGCGCCATCTTTTTTGCGATGATCTACCGCTTTTATCGCGACCAGCATTCTCCAGCCGCCGGTTATGATTGGCTGCGCCGCCTCGATGCCAACACGAAAAGTTATTCCGGCGATCAGACGCTGCTTTATTTGGCGTTAGCGCGCGGAGAAGCCATTTTAACGCTATGGAATCTTCCCGACGTTTTGCTGCGGCGCGAAAAGGACGGTTATCCATTTGACTACATCGTGCCCAAGAGCGGCACGCCGATGGTGCCGGAGGGTTTGGCGCTCGTCGCGCGCCAGCAGCCGGACCAAAACCGCGCTGACCTGGCTCGAAAATTTTATGAATTCATTACCACGCCGGAATCCTTTATTTACGCCTCCAAACAGTATTATCGCGTTCCTACCCGCCGCGATTTGGATTTTTCCCAAATTCGCCCGGAATTTAATCCGGCGCAATATCAAGCCATGCCGATGGACTGGCAGTTCTTCGCCGACAGCTCTGCAGCGTGGATGAATTATTGGGATCAGAATATTCGCAACAAAGGCCGGCTCTCAGTAGCCAGTAAACAGTAGCAGTGGCAGTTACCAGTGATCAGTGACCAGTTATCAGTTTGCTTTTTCTTTTTTCTTTTTGCTTTTTTCAACCAACCATGGCTCGAGTTCGTTTTGAAAATGTGAAAAAGTTTTTCGGCGAAACGCCAGCGGTGCGCGAACTAACGCTTGAGATTTGCGAAGGGGAGTTTTTTAGCATCCTCGGGCCGAGCGGCTGCGGCAAAACCACGACGCTGCGTATGGTCGCCGGCTTCGAGCTGCCGGATGCCGGCCGCATTTTTTTTGACGACGAAAACGTTACCACCCTCCCGCCGGAAAAACGCCATACCGGCATGGTGTTTCAAAACTATGCGCTGTTCCCGCATTTAACCGTATTTGAAAATGTCGCCTTCGGCCTGCGCGCCCGTAAACACCCGCCAGCCGAAATTAGCCCGCGCGTGGTGGCGGCGCTCGATCTCGTTGACATGCGTGAATTGCAAAATCGTCCGGTGACGCAGCTTTCCGGCGGCCAACAACAGCGCGTGGCGCTGGCACGCGCCCTCGCCGTGCAACCGAAAATTTTATTGCTCGACGAGCCGCTCTCCAATCTCGACGCCCAACTGCGGCGAACGACCCGCACTGAGCTGAAAAATTTGCAGCGCCGCCTGGGCATCACCACCCTTTACGTCACCCACGATCAGGAAGAAGCCCTGGCGCTTTCGGATCGCATTCTTGTCATGGAAAAAGGCTTGGCGCAACAAGTCGGCACGCCGGAAGAAATCTATCACACGCCGGCGAATCTTTTCGTCATGAGCTTTATCGGCGCCAGCAACGCTTTGCCTGGTACGATAACCGCTGTAGATGATGGCAAAATTCAAGTGTCAGGCGAAAATTGGCAATTACTGCTGCCGGCCGATCGTGAGCAAAAATGGCCGGTGCAGACTTCGGTGCATCTCGCCTTCCGTCCGGAGCATGGCCATATTCTCCTCAATAGCTCTGCAGATACTCAACCGGCTGCGGCCAAATTCAACGGCGCCGCCGGCGAGTTCATCGCAGAAGTGCAATCGGTGGAATTCGGCGGCAGCCATTGGCTGGTGCAATGCCAAATTGGACGGCAAAGCTGTTTTGTGCGCGTGCCGGTAGAAGAGCTCGATCATGCCGCGTTGCGAAATTTAGCCAGCAGCCGGAAAATTCAAATCTCGGTACAGCCGCAACACGTGCGTATTTTTTCGGCTCATG
>JBOHQZ010001091.1:0-2432 GCA_050732275.1 bacterium | reverse complement strand
AATTTTCACCTCGGAGAAAGATGATGACCACTCTTGCCTCCGGCAATCATAACCAAAAACTCTTGCACGACGAAACGCCGCATGGTGAACTCATGCCGCAGCAAGTTACCTCAGGCAATGACGCCGAGGACCTGTTGCGCCTCGAGAACGTTGGCAAAATTTACAAAAGCGGCGTCAAGCCATTTGTGGCTCTGCGTGATATCAATCTCACCGTCAAGCCGGGAGAGTTTGTCTGCTTGCTCGGCCCCTCCGGATGCGGCAAATCCACCCTGTTGCGAATCATTGCCGGGTTGAGCGCCGCCACCTCCGGAGTTGTGCTCTATCGCGGCCAACCGCTCAATGGCGTGAATCCGCACGCCACCATCGTTTTCCAAACTTTCGCGCTTTATCCCTGGCTGACCGTGCAGGAAAATGTGGAGATCGCACTCAAAGCGCGCGGGGCGCCGCCCAACCAGCGCCGTGAAAAGGCATTGCAATTGATCGACACGGTGGGCTTGGACGGATTTGAGTCCGCCTATCCACGCGAGCTTTCCGGCGGCATGCGGCAGAAAGTCGGCTTCTCCCGCGCCATGGCGGTGGAGCCGGAATTGCTGTGTTTGGACGAGCCTTTCTCCGCGCTGGACGTGCTTTCCGCCGAAGCCCTGCGCGGCGAGCTGATGGAATTGTGGCTCAACAAATCCATTCCGACACAAGCGATTTTGATGGTCACGCACAACATTGAAGAAGCCGTGCTGATGGCTGACCGCATCGTCGTCATGGGCAAAGACCCTGGCCGTATCGTGACGGAGATTGCCGTCTCCTTTCGCCATCCGCGCCACCGGAAAGACACGGCGTTTCAAAGCCTGGTCGATAAAGTGTATGCCGCCGTCGCCGGCCAAACCAAACCGGAAGCGGAGGCGCTCGGCACCGCGCCCGGACAACCCGGCATGACCCGGCAATTGCCGCGGGCGCGGTTGAACGCCCTCGCGGGGCTGTTGGAAAAACTTGCCGAAGATAACGGGCGCGCCGACCTCTACCGCGTGAGTGGCGAGCTGAAAATGCAACTGGACAACTTGTTGCCGATCGTGGAGGCCGGCGAGCTTTTGGGCTTCCTCACGGTTCAGGAAGGTGATTTGCTGCTGAGCCCGATCGGCCAGGCCTATGCCGAAGCCAGCATTCTCGCGCGCAAAGAGATGCTGGCCGGCCGCGTCTTGCGCCTGCCGGTTATCGCCTGGATTTACGAAACCCTGCGCCGAGACGACGATCAGCGCGTGGCCTGGAATTATTTTTATGAGAATCTGCAAGCCGACTTCGGCGAGGCCGCCGAAGAACAACTTGACCTCGCCATCAATTGGGGGCGCCGCGCCGAGCTCTTCGCGTATGACGATGGCGCCGGCGAGTTATATTTGGAGTGAATAGCTCGACGTTAAGAAAGCTTTTTTTTATTTTATTTCGTGGAACATTTTGATACGAATGGTTGTTCAATATAGTAGTTGTATGGACAACTACTATATTGCGAGACAATATGACGAAAATCGTAACCCTGTTGCAACAGCTTGGATTCGGCGAGTATGAAGCCAAGGCCTATGTAGCCTTGCTCAAGCGCAGCCCGCTCAACGGCTATGAATTGGCCAAGGCCTCCGGCTTGCCCCGCGCCAATGTCTATGCCGTGCTGCAGAAGCTGGAAGAGCGCGGCGCGGTCGTGCGCCTCGATACGCCGGAGGGGGCGCGGTATGCGCCGGTGTCACCCCAGGAATTGACCCAACGACTCGGCAGCCGCTTTCAAGAAACCTTGCATGATGCGCGAGACTCTTTGGAGAAGATCGCCACACCGGCAGAGCATGAGTATGTGTGGAATGCGCGCGGCTACTCGGCGCTGCAAGAGCATGCTTCTGCCTGCGTGGATGCAACACGCAAGCGGTTGTTGGTGGCGGTCTGGCCCGAAGAAGCGCTTGCCCTCGCCGATAATGTAGCTCGCGCCGAAGAACGAGGCGTGGAAATAACGACCCTATGCCTTGCGGCCTGCGCGAAAGAATGCGGCGGCTGTCGAGGTCGCGTCCATCGTTATCGCGTGGCGCCGGAAAAACGCACGCGTTGGTTGGTGCTGATCTCCGACGATGCCGAGGTTCTGGCCGGCGAGATTGATCAGAGTGAAGAGACACTGACCGTTCGCACCCGCCAGCGGGTTCTGGTGGAGCTGGCGTCTTGGTACATCCGCCACAGCATCGCATTGGCGACTTTGTTCAATGATCTCGGCAGCCGTCTGAAACACTTGCTCAAGCCGGAGACCAAATCGGTGCTGGCGTCGGTTGGTCCTGATGGACAGCATGCGGGATGGTTGGAGCACATGTACCAGCTTCTGAGGTCTCGGAGAACACAAGCAGCGGAAAAGCAAGTAGGCCATAACGCATACAAACTCAGAAAAAAACTCTGAAAGTTGTAGCTCACGGAAA
>JBOHQZ010001090.1:0-2433 GCA_050732275.1 bacterium | reverse complement strand
TGCCTCGGTTGGCGCGATGATTTGGCTGAAAGCGCCGCGCCGCGATGAGGCTTCGGCAAAGCTCGCGCCCCTCACCTCCTTGCCAGGTATCGAGAGATTTCCCGCTTACTCGCCGGATGATCGCCGCCTGGCTTATGTTCACTACAACCCCGAAGCCAAAAGGGCCAACGTGCTCAAGCTGCTCGACTTGTCAGATAACACGACGGCCGAGTTGAGTGAGACGCCAGGCACGATGAGCTTTCCATGTTTTTCTCCGGATGGAAAAACCCTCGCTTTCGTGACGGCATTGGGTTGCGAGGGCGCCATCCACACAGTTTCGACGGCGGGCGGGACTGCCACAAAATTGTTGAACGGATTTTCGGATCAAATCAAAGGGCTGGACTGGTCGCCAAACGGCAAGCAATTGGTGTATGCCGATCGCGCCACCAAAGACGAGCCGTTCGCCTTGTTTTTATTTTCTCTCGACACGCAGCGCCGCACCCAATTGACTGCGCCGGACAAAAAAACTCTTGGCGATAAATTGCCGGCGTTTTCTCCGGATGGAAAATCTATCGCATTCGCCCGCGCCGAAGCCAATCAAAGCGCGGATATTTATCTTTTGAATATTGCCTCCGACGAGCAAAAACGGCTGACGCATGACAATGCCCTGATTGCGGGATTGGACTGGTTATCCGACGGCGAGCATATTGTCTATGGCAGTAGTGACGATATGGAACGCCAGCTCGTCCGAATATCGGTGGCGGGAGGGACAACGAAAAAACTCTATTCCTCGCTCGAGCATGCCGGCGTCAATCTCGCCGCGCTTGCCAACAAAATTGCGTTTGAATATGTTGTCTATCAGACGGGTATCTACAAAAAGCATTTCGGGCACAATGGCGCGCCACCGCCGGCAGCGGAAATTTTTGCGCCAACCACGCGCTCGAACTGGTTTCCGCAATATTCGCCGGATGGGCGCAGCTTGGCATTTCTCTCCGACCGCGCCGGCCATACCGAGCTTTGGCTTTGTGATACCGATGGGAAAAATTTGCGCAAGCCGGCGGCAGTGCAACTCGTTTCTTCGAACGCGCCGCCGCGTTGGTCGCCCGACGGCCGCTGGATTTTGTTTGATAAAAAGACGGATCGCGTCAATCAGATTTTTGTGGTCAATGCAAACGGCGGCGCTCCCAGATTGTTGGCAACTGATGCCACCGCGCCGGTCTTTTCGCAGGATGGACAATGGATTTATTTCAGCTCGCGCCGCACCGGCCAATGGCAGATTTGGAAAATGCCGCTGACCGGAGGCGAGGCCGTGCAGATAACAACAAAAGGCGGGTATGTCGGATTTGAATCGAAAGACGGCAGGGAATTTTATTTCTCGAAATACGATCAACCTGGCATTTGGAAACGCTCGGCAAAAAATGAAGAAACGCAAGTTATCATGCCATTCGCCTCACAGGATAGGTTCAATTGGCAGCTTGCAGAAAACGGCATTTATTTTGTCAACCGCATGATAAAAAATGATATTCCGGTTCTCTGTTTTTTCGATTTCGCGACCGGCGTGATTCACGTGCTAGATGATTTTTTGCAGAAACTTGACGGCCGCATGTCCGGAATTTGCCTGAGTCCGGACCGCAAAACGATTCTATTTTCTCAAGTCGAACGCGTCGATATTGACCTCGTTGAGCTTGCCGATCTCGACACGGCACATTGAATTTCAGTTTCGCCGCTCCGCAATGCCAAACACATGGTGCCGGCCGCGAATGATGAGCATGTTGTCCGAAAAAAATTTATTTTGTTTTGAACCAAAAATTTTCGTATCTTGCTTTGTAATGATCGACAAGCTTTCGACAACCTGTTGGCGCGCCGCCGGCTTGCTCCTCGCCATTTGCTTTACTGCCTCCATGTTCATGTGCGGTGACGCTGAATGCCTGACCGGAAACGGCGACGAAAATTGCGCGTCCTTGTTGTGCTCATTGTTGAGCAAGCACGACACGCCCTCACCGAACGCCGCCAGTGGCGCTGACAAAGATTGTTCTTGTGTTTGCCACATGCCCACGATCACAGCGCCCACATTCAGCTTTCACTATCATCCCATTTCATACGAAAATGCCTTTATTCTAACTGCTTCAATTCCCTCCGCTCCAAATCGTCTCATTTATCATCCCCCTTTGGCTTAACCCTCATTTACGCCTTTTAATTTCACACCACAACCAAAAGATTGCTCACGGAACGTCCCGCCGCGGCGGGATCACGGAATTTTTTCATCGTTTTTATTTCCGTGAGAGTTCATTTCCGTGAGCTAAATTTCTTTGCTTTTTTGCAAAAATTCACATGTAGTACCTTAATTTTGCACCAAAATTGTTCTTTGAAAGCACTTTTTATAGTTTAACGAACCCGCATGGGCGTACCTCTGCGCCGCGAAGTTTTGAATGATCATTTTGACCATCCTCATTC
>JBOHQZ010001089.1:0-2440 GCA_050732275.1 bacterium | reverse complement strand
CAGGAACGAGCTTGTTGAAGCGCGGCAGCAACTCGACGACTTTTTCATAAGTCTGACGCGTAAAATAAGCCTGCGCCAGATCGAAGATGATGCGCGTATCATTCGGATGTTGCGTCAATGCTTTCTCCATGCTCTCCAAAGCCGCATCTTCCTTGCCGGTGGCCCGGTAGAGGGTGGACAAAGTTTTTCGAACCTCCGCGTCAGCCGGATTCAACAAGAGGATTTTTTCGCACGCGGCAACAGCCTTGTCGTATTGATTGTTGCGCACGTACAAATTCGCCATACGCCGATAATCATCTTCAGTTGCGGCGCCGAGCGGGATAATGCGCTCATATTCCGCCAGCGCCAGATCGAGCTGCGCGCGCGCCGCCAGCAATTGCGCCAGATTGCGGCGCAAGCTCGCGTCGTTGGGAAGAGTTTTCACGCCAAGCTCATACACAAGCTGCGCGCTATCCGGCTGGTTGAGCTGCAGATAAGCTTGGCCGAGAAAATCAAACACCTGCGGGAATCTCCGGCTTGCCGTTGGCAGATTGCCATTGGGCTTTTCCGCGATTGCATTCACCGTACCCGTGCCGTTTTGAACGGTGACCGAAGCCGGCATTTGCACCGTATCCATTTCGACAATCTTCCAGAAATAACGCGGCACTTCGGCATAGCGCCGGTTGCGATAGTGCTGAAAGCCGAAGCTCCAATTCCTGTTCAGCTCGACTTCGTAAGCCGCGCACGCCAGAGAGTCTTGCACGGCTTGCGCGTGTTCCGCCCCCTTCTTCATTTTTTTATTCTTATCCTGTCCGTGCGCCTCGTCACCGAACCCCGTCGAACACGCAAGCCAAGCAATCAACACGAAACCGGCAAAATAAAAATATGAAAATGATTTTCGCATGGGCAGAGTTTTATAATCGCTTAGCCTGCTTTGGGTGGCATGAGAACAGTTGCTGGCTTCGATTATCTTCTCGACCCGCGCTGGAACCAACGTTCGCTGCCGACGATCGCAGCGCGTATCATCACGATTTTCTCTTCGGCGATGTTGCTCGACAAGCTGCCGCGTTTACCAATCTCCAAAGCCAGATCGATGCGGTTGTAACCGCCGGTGAACGGCAGCCCAAATCCGAGCGTCGCCGTCCATTCCTGGATTTTCTTTCCGGCCGGCTCTTCATAAGGCAACTGCCGAAAGGCGCCACCGACCCGATAGCTCAAGCGTTTGAAAAAACCATCGAGCGCGTCAAAGCTGGGCGTAGCTTCAATGCCGAAGCCGAGATCGAAACTATCAACGCCGCGCTCGCCGAAAAATTCTTCCGGCTTAACCGTGCTCCAGCGTTGCGTGCGCCAATCCGCGCCGAGCAGCCAATGGCGATTCGGCGCGTAAGCCAGGCCCAGGCCCCACCACATTGGCAATTTCAGCTTGCTCTCACTCGTATCACTGGTGAATCCGGTGATGGTTGTCAACTCGGTTCCGACACTCAAACGTGTTGGCAGGCTCGCCGCCGCGCCGAGCGACCATTTGCCGAGCTGTGTTTGCGCCCCCACGTGCAAACCAACGCCGGTCACATGATTGTTCGTCACGTCTTCGGTGTTGCGCAACGCCTCGGAAGTGAAATTGATGCGCCAGATGCGATTGATCCGGCCAAAATAGAAATCGGCCGTTAGGCCCGCGCGCACCACGCCAAAAGTTGCCGCAAACGCCAAATAAAATTCGTTCAAGCCGCCGGTGCCGCGAAAAATTTCAACATACGAGACGGCGCTGTCACCCTTGCTTTGGTTGAATTCGAATTCGCTGCGGCTATAAGGCTGAACGCCCAAGGCGAAGGCGTAGCCGCGTTTCACCGGCAGGGCAAGAGTGAAGCTGTTTATGTTCGCATCATGAAACAGGCCGTTGGTGCCGGGCAAATCAATGTTGGAGCGCTCGTAAAGAAAATCACCGTGAATGCGCGTGAGGTTCAACCTGCCCATCGTCGCCGGGTTGAGAAAATAAGTGTAAACGGTATCTGTCATTGCCAGGCCGATACCGCCCATGCCGATCGACCTGACACCGTCTCGGTAACGCAACAGCCCGATGCCGTGCCGGGAATAAATAGATTGGGCAAAGATAGAACTGGCGGGCAATATCATCAATAGAAGAATCAAGCAGCACAAAAGGCGTGAAAGAATTTTCAATTTCATAGTTGGTTATGCGATAATGTTAAAACCAAAACCGGCAACACATGACCGGCTGCCAGCAACCGGCCTTATCTCGTTTTCGGCGGCGTGGTATATTCAATTTTTAGTTTTGGCGCGAGCGGCTCGCTATTTTCGCGCGAATAAAACGCGGCACGTGAAAGCAAAAGTGAGGGGAAATCAGGTAACAAATAAAAATTTCCATAACTTTGCGGCGGATTGCGTTCTGCCGGCGGCGTCAACACCCAGCGCTGCACCAGGGTGGTTACATCGAACTGGATCGAGG
>JBOHQZ010001088.1:0-2441 GCA_050732275.1 bacterium | reverse complement strand
GGGTACGCGAAATGGACGCTCGGCATTGGGGTTGGTTTTGCGCATGATGAGCACGGCGGCGCAAACGATCACGAAAGCGAGCAAGGTGCCGATATTCACCAACTCGGCCAAAATTCGCAGCGGAATAAAAGCCGCGGCCGTCGCGACAAAAACGCCGGTGAGAATGGTCGATTTCCACGGCGTCCGGAATTTTTCGTGGACGTCGCCGAAGAAACTCTTGGGCACGAGGCCGTCGCGCGCCATCGCCAGCAACACGCGCGGCTGGCTCAACATCATGACGAGCAAGACGGAAGTGATGCCAGCGACCGCGCCGAGCGAGACAAAAAATTGCGCCCAGGTCAATCCGGCTTGCGCAAACGCATTCGAGACCGGCGCATCGATGTCGATTTGATTATACGGCACCATGCCGGTCAACACCGCGGAGACGGCGATGTAAAGTATCGTGCAAAGAATCAGCGAGGTGATGATGCCAATCGGCACATCTTTCTTTGGATTTTTTGCTTCCTCTGCGTGTGTCGATACTGAATCAAAACCGATGTAGGCGAAAAAGATCACTGCCGCGCCGGCGAGCATGCCGATCGGCTCGCCGCCGGGTCCGGTTTGGCCGAAGAGCGTCGTGCCAAAAAAACTCACGCCGGTCAAACCAAACGGCGCGAACGGCGTCCAGTTGGCGGTATTCACATAAAACGCGCCGACGCCGATAACGACGAAAACCACCGCCAGTTTGATGAGCACCATCGTGTTGTTGAAGCGCGAGCTCTCGCGAATGCCCACCACCAAAACCGTTGTGACAATCGCCGTGATCACGATCGCCGGCAAATCGAAAAGAGTTCCGGTCAGCGCGATTCGCCCATCGACGTAATCGAACGGCGCGTTAGTGAACGCGTGCGGCAATTTGAAGCCGAAGATGCCGATGAAATCTTGAAAATAATGTGACCAGCCGTGCGCCACGGTGGCGGAGCCGACGGCATATTCGAGCACCAAATCCCAACCGATGATCCACGCAAACAATTCGCCGAGCGTGGCGTAGGCGTAGTATAAGCCGATCCCGCCACGGGAACCATGGAAGCAAATTCGGCGTAACACAACGCGGCAAAGATACACGCCGTGCCGGAAACGACGAACGACAGCATCAGCGCCGGGCCGGTGCGGTCATGCGCGGCAATGCCGGTGAGCACGAAAATGCCGGTGCCGATGATGGCGCCGACGCCGAGACTCGTCAGCGAGAGCGGGCCGAGCACGCGCCGCAGCCGATTCTCGCCTTTCATCTCTTCAAGCAACAGGCTCAACGGTTTTTTGGCAAAGAGTTGACTACTCATTCTCCAGACCTCCGTGGTTTTTGATGTGACTTGCAGGGACAACAGTTGAGATACACGATCAAACAAACGCTTGCAGTTTAAGCCGTAGGGCGATCAAACTTAGAATAAAATTCTGAAAGTTATAGCTCACGGAAATGGAACATCTCACGGAAGAAAAGCATTTGTGATTTTAATTCCGTGCGAGTTCCATTCCGTGAGCAAAAATCTTTTTGGTTGCGGCTTGTCTGCATTGGGGCTTTATACAGCGATTTCTTCTTGCGTCGCTTCCTGCGGGGCGTCGGTATTGAGCTCGCCTTCCCAGCGCGCCATGACTGCGGAGGCGAGACAATTGCCGGTCACGTTGACCGCCGTGCGCGCCATGTCCATCAACTCATCCACACCGAGGATGATCGCCACGCCTTCGAGCGGCAGGCCAAAGCTAGCCAGAGTGCCGGAGAGAATCACCAGCGCGGCGCGCGGCACACCGGCCACGCCTTTGCTCGTCAGCATCAGGGTCAGCATAATGAACAGTTGTTGCGAAAAGGACAACTGGATGCCGGCGGCTTGCGCCACAAAGATGGCGGCCAAGGAGAGATAGAGCGTCGAGATTGAAGGAATATCACGCCGGCAAGACGAAGGAAACGATTCGATTCGGAACGCCGAATTGCCGCATTTTCTTGAGCGCATCCGGCAACGCCGCATCCGAAGAGGTGGTCGAAAACGCGATCAATGCCGGCTCGCGCACCGCTTGAAAAAATTTTTTGATCGGAATTTTGGCAATCACCATCACCGGCACGAACACGGCCAACACGAAAAAAACGAGCGCGCCATAAAGCGTCAGGACGAGCTTGCCGAGATTACTCAAGACATTCAAACCGCTATGGCCGAAGGATAGAATCTTCTTACAAAGCCACTGACCGGTCACTTTTTGTGCGTAAAATTTCGGTATTTAAACAAATTTAAGTGACCGGTCAGTCTCATTTCTCATGGCCTGTGTGCAACAGCTATTCCATTTCGTCTCACCACATAGCCTATATCAAGCCAATATAAACTTTTTCATGTTACACTCACGTTTGGGAGGCTCACCATGAGGTCGGCGATCTCAGGCGACTCTCAATCCGGCATGCCATCCTTTAAACCCGC
>JBOHQZ010001087.1:0-2449 GCA_050732275.1 bacterium | reverse complement strand
CCCGCAAAGCGAGCTGTATCGAATTTTGATAACGCACAGCGTTTTGGTGACGAAAAAGGCGCTCGATCTCGCGGTGGATTTTCAAGCGCGAAATCCGCAAAGCGAAATCGATTTGGCGTTCATTTACAAGGCAGCGATGCTGCACGACATTGGCATTTATCGCTGTGACGCGCCGGAGATTTTCTGCACCGGCAGGGAGCCTTACGTCCGCCACGGCGTCATCGGCCGGGAAATTCTGGAGCGTGAAGATTTGCCCCGGCACGCGCTGGTTTGCGAGCGCCACACCGGCGCCGGCATTTCCCGTAAAGATGTGCTCCGGCAAGCGCTGCCCTTACCCGAGCGCGACTATTTGCCCGAGAGTCTCGAAGAGAAAATCATCTGTCTCGCCGACAAATTCTATTCCAAAACTCCGCACAAACTTTTCCGCGAAAAGAAGCTGCACAAAATCCACAAAAAACTCGGAAAATTCGGGCCGCAAGCGGTGGCGCGTTTTGAGGAATGGTGCCGCTTGCTGTTGCCGTCCGGTTAAATTATTGCCAATTGATAATTAACAATTGTTTTGGGTGCGGCTTGAAATCCGCGTTACGTTAATACTTTGGCACGCTCGGGTCCACCTCGTCCGCCCAGGCATGAATGCCACCGGCTAAATTTTTCGCCGAAGTATAGCCGGCTTTGTGTAACAACTCCACCGCTTGCGCGCTGCGTTTGCCGGTGCGGCAATAAGCGACAATCTGGCTCGCGCCGTCGATCTCCGTCAGCCGCTCCGGCAATTGCTTGAGCGGAATCAATGTCGCACCAGGAATGAAGCAAATTTGATATTCTTCCGGCTCGCGCACGTCCAACAAAAAGAGACGATCGCGATTGAGTTTCTTGGACAACTCTTTTGCCGAAATATCGAAATTGTTGACCGCTTTTTGCGCCTCTTCCACCATCGGAACGCCACAAAATTGCTCGTAGTCGATCAGCTCGTGGATCGTGCGGTGCGCGCCGCAAATGGGGCAATTCGGGTCCTTGCGCAATTTCATTTCACGAAAGCGCATGCCGAGCGCATCGAACAGCAACAGCCTGCCGATCAACAACTCACCTTTGCCGAGAATGATTTTGATCGCCTCGTTCGCTTGAATGCAGCCGACAATTCCCGGCAGCACGCCCAAAACTCCGCCTTCGGCGCAGCTTGGAACGAGGCCGGGCGGCGGCGGTTCCGGATAGAGGCAACGATAACACGGCCCCTTTTCTGCCCAAAACACGCTAGCCTGGCCTTCGAAACGGAAGATGCTGCCATACACATTTGGCTTGCCGAGCAGCACGCTCACGTCGTTGACGAGATAGCGCGTCGGAAAATTGTCGGTGCCGTCGATGATGAGATCGTAATCGCGGGCAATCTCCAAAGCGTTCTCCGAGGTGAAGCGCGTTTCGTAGGTGTCAACCTGCACATTGGGATTGATGCCGAGAATGTAGTCTTTCGCGCTTTCGAGTTTCGAGCGGCCCACGTTGCGCGTTGAATGAATAACCTGGCGTTGAAGATTCGAGGCGTCCACCACGTCGAAATCAACGAGGCCGAGCCGACCAACACCGGCGGCGGCGAGATACATGGCGAGGGGAGAGCCCAAGCCGCCGGTGCCGATGAGCAACACGCTCGCGGCTTTCAATTTTTTCTGGCCTTCCATGCCGACCTCCGGCAGAATCAAATGCCGGCTGTAGCGCGCGATCTCTTCGTTGTTCAGAAAAATGTCTTGTAAATTTTTCATTGCCGTACTCCGGATGTAAGGTTTTAACGACGCTTTCAGCTTAATGCCTCACTACTTGAGGAATCTCACGAATTAAAAATTTTTATTCACTGGATAAAATCTGTTTGCGCAGGCGCGTCGCCGGTGTCGCACCATGGTTGACGCATTGCACTTCACCATTTCGATTCAGCACAATGGTTGTCGGCAATGTCCACACCTGCCATTGGCTGGCAAGCTGGCGTTGTTTCAAGGCATCGATGTGTACTAGATCGAACCGGTCGCCCAATTCTTCGCGCAGGTGCGCAATGGCTGGCGTCTGCTGCGAATGGCACGCAGCACAATTTTCACCGCTGAAATATAACAACGTTGGGCGCTCATGCTTTTCCCGATTTTCCTCGAACAAGCTTTCGCCGGTGGATCGGAACATGCATTGGCTGTCCTCGATATTTTCGTTCAAGGAAAATCCGGACTTGTATGGAAGATTTTTTGCCCTCGAGCTTCGGTTCAAGCTGAGGCGGTGGAGCCGCAAAAAGAGCTGGTAAGCCACGACGCTCGCCAGCATCGCGCCCACGAGCAACAACATACGAGCAAGCATTTTTTTGAGCCCTCAACAAAGCCAAATTTTTGCTTTTCGGCAAAAACTTATACCTGTCCTTCCTTCCGAACAGGTGAGAATTTAAAAGCCGGCACACCCAGACGATTCAATTGATAATAAAGAAAGC
>JBOHQZ010001086.1:0-2452 GCA_050732275.1 bacterium | reverse complement strand
ACGAAGAAGAATCCAAACGCTCGAATATCGAAGTGTGGGGCTATCGCAACGTGTGGTATCGTTTTCATCCCTCGGAAGCGAATATTTTCGTGCCGGTGTCGTTGAACATGTTTTCCGTGATGTCAAGCTCGTTTATGAATGCGTTCGTATCGCAGAAGAATGCTTCGTTTCCCAGTTACGAGCACGACGGGCCCTTTTCGGAATTGGCGCAGAAGATTCAGGTCGAGCAATATCACACGCTCAAAATTTGCCTTGGCCGCGAATTTTTCAACGAGCATCCCAGCCCGCTGATCCGGGCAACGCGAGGGTTGGTTTATTTGAAGAGCTTGTCGCTCGCGGAGTTTTATGAAAGATCAAGAGCGCTGCGGCGCAGCACGGAGAATCTATAAAGGTGAATCATTGCGGACGCGCAGGCAATTTTTAAAGACGGCTGCGTTTGCTACGGCGAGCGCCGTTACACCTTTCCCATACTACCACAGCTCATTGGCCATGCTGTCGAAATTTCAGAGCCGGCGGCCGCCAGCCTCTGAAAGAAAATTTGTGAGCCAAACGGTCGAGCACACCATCGCTGAGATCAAAGCGGCGGTGGCTGACGCGGAGCTGGCATGGCTGTTTGAGAATTGCTTTCCGAACACGCTGGACACGACCATTCGCTTCAGCGAGAAAAATGGTAAGCCAGACACCTTTGTTATAACCGGTGATATTCCGGCGATGTGGTTGCGCGACTCCACGGCACAAGTCTGGCCTTATCTGCGATTGGTGCAAGATGACAAGGCGTTGCGTTTGCTGCTTGCGGGTATCATCAATCGGCAAACGCAGTGCATTTTGATCGATCCTTACGCCAATGCTTTTAACGATGGGCCGGGAGACAGTTATTGGAAAACCGATCTTACGGACATGAAGCCGGAATTGCACGAGCGCAAATGGGAAATCGACTCGTTGTGTTATCCCATTCGCTTGGCGTACGGATATTGGAAGACCACCGGCGACGTTTCCTGCTTTGAAGATGATTGGCGTCGCGCCATGTCGCTCGTCGTCAAGACGTTCAAAGAACAGCAGCGTTTCGAGGGCCGCGGCCCGTACAAGTTTCAACGCAACACGCCGGTGTGGTCAGATACGGTGCCGATGGGAGGTTACGGCAATCCGACGCGCTCCAACGGCATGATTCATTCCATGTTCCGGCCGTCCGACGATTCTTGTGTTTTTCCTTTTCTTGTGCCGTCGAATCTTTTTGCTGCGACGGCGCTGGCGCATTTGGCTGAAATCTCCGTTACGGTTTGGCGTGATGAAAAGTTTGCAGTGGAATGCCGCAAGCTATCCGAGCAAATCAAAACAGTAGTTGCGAAATACGCGGTCGTCGCTCATCCCACTGCGGGCCGTATCTATGCTTACGAAATCGATGGCTTCGGCAATGTGCTGTTTATGGATGACGCCAACATTCCGAGCCTGCTTGCCTTGCCTTATCTGGGCTGCTGCGCCGTGGATGACGCCGTTTATCAAAACACGCGACGCTTCGTTTTAAGTGAAAACAACCCATATTTTCATCGCGGCAAAGCCGCCGAAGGCGTGGGCAGCCCGCATGCTGGATTGGGAATGATTTGGCCTTTGGCCATTATCGTGCGCGTGCTGACAAGCCAAAATGACGATGAAATTTTGCATTGTTTGAAAATGCTCAAGGCGACGCACGCTGGCACCGGCTTCATGCACGAAGCTTTTGAGCAGGACGATCCGCAAAAATTTACCAGGACATGGTTCGCTTGGGCCAATACGCTTTTCGGTGAAATGATTTTGAAACTGCATGCGGAAAGGCCGCATCTTTTAAAAAGCAAATTTTGAAGGGAATTTTATGAAACTGAGAATCAGTCTGGTAGTGTTATCGCTCGTTCTGAGCATCCTGATCGGCCTGTCATTGTCTTTGGGAAAATATTCGAGCGCGAACAGCGAGGAAAAAGACGCGCTGATCATCGGGCTTTCGATGGACACCTTGAAAGAAGCCCGCTGGCAGGTGGATCGCGATATTTTTGTCGCGGAAGCGGAAGCGCTCGGCGTCAAGGTTTTGGTGCAATCCGCCAACAGCGACGACACGCGGCAGATACAAGACGTGCAAGCGCTGCTCAGCAATAACGTCGACGTGCTCGTCGTCGTGCCGCATAATGGCCAGGCCATGGCCAAAGCCGTCAATCTCGCGCACGAAGCCGGTACGCCGGTGATCGCCTACGACCGCATGATCACGGATTGCGACCTCGATCTTTATCTTTCGTTCGACAACGTCCGTGTCGGCGAGATGCAGGCGCAGTTTCTCGTCGAGCGTTTGCCGAAAGGCCGCAAGGCGCGCCTGGTGCGCATTTTCGGCGCGAAGACAGACAACAATGCTTTTCTCTTCAAACAGGGGCAGGACAATATTCTCAAGCCGTATTTGGAGCGAGGCGCGATCGAAATTATTCACGATGAC
>JBOHQZ010001085.1:0-2455 GCA_050732275.1 bacterium | reverse complement strand
ATCGAACGACCGGAAGGAACCGGCGAGCTATTTTCCGCCGCGGATATGGCGATCGCGCTCAGCTACAGCCGCAATCTTACCGATCGTTTTGCCATCGGCCTCAATGCGAAATACATCAATCAGCGCATCTGGCATGAGAGCGCCTCGGGGTTTGCGCTCGATTTAGGCACGCTCTTCGTCACCGGCTTTCGCGGCCTGCGCATCGGCGCCACGCTGTCGAACTTCGGCACCGACATGCGCATGGAAGGCAAGGATTTGTTGGTCTTCCATGATCTTGATCCTACCATCAGCAACAACGAGCGCGTTCCCTCCAACATCGAAACGCAAAGCTGGGCGTTGCCATTGAATTTTCAATTTGGCCTGGCGATGGAAATTTTCCGCAACAATCAACAGCGCCTGACGGTGGCGGCCGATGCATTACATCCCAGCGACAACACCGAGAGCGTGAATTTTGGCGGCGAATATTCCTGGCAGGAAAAGGTTTTTCTGCGCGGCGGGTATCGCGATTTGTTTTTGCGCGACGGTGAGCAAACCTTCACGCTCGGCGGCGGCGCGGCGGTAAGATTTCTCGGCAATGTGCGCTGGAAATTTGACTACGCTTATGCCGACTTCGGTCGTTTGGAAAACGAGCAACGATTCTCGCTGGCGGTTGAGTTTTAAATTTGGCTGAATGGATTGATGGATCAATGGAGTAATGGATTATTGGAGTGATGGATTATTGGAGTGATGGATTATTGGAGTGATGGATTATTGGATCGATGGATTATTGGATCGATGGAAATTCTAAAATGCGGCTGATCGGCTCAAACGGGAATAGTTACCAACGGCAAGCGGAAGAGGTCTTTTCTCCCTTTCTCCCGCTCTCCCTTTCTATTTTTCTATTTTTCTTTTTTATCATTTTTTCCCTCTCGGGGTGCGGCGGTGAGATGAAAGCGGAGCGCCACGAGCTGATTTACTGGTCAGCCAATAATCCTTATGAACAGGAAGTGGCGCGAGAGGTTGTTGCCGAGTGGAATGTGCAATATCCGGATATGCCGGTGCATCATCAGCCGATTCCGGAAGGCCAATCCAGCGAAGAAGTGATTCTCGCTGCCATTGCCGGTCGCACCACGCCGGATATTTATTCCAACGCTTGGCCCGGCGACGTCGAGTTTTATGTGCGGGCCAAGGCGCTCATTGCTCTCGATCAATTTGCTGATTTTGATAGCTTGGTCAGTTCACGTTGTGCGGCGGACATCGTTGAACAGGCGCGATCACGCGACGGGCAGCTTTATCAGATACCCTGGAAAACCAATCCGATCATGATGATGTACAACAAAAAACTTTTTCATCAGGCGGGTTTCAAAAGAGCGCCGGCAACTTATTCCGAGTATTTTGCCGCTGCCCAAAAGCTAAGGCAAAGTTTATCCTGCTGGATGGGAATCAGCGACATTCGGATGTTATGGTGGCAACGCTTTTTTGATTTCTATCCCCTGTATCTTGCCGCCAGCGGCGGAAAAACCTTCGTGGCTGGTGACAGTGTATTGTTTGAGAATGCAAGCGCGGTAGCGGTGATGAATTTCTTGCAGACTGTGTATCGTGAAGATTATTTCCCCAAACAGAAAATGGCTTCGACCGGTGATTTCTTGCTTTTGGGGAAAGTCGGATCGAGGTTCACCGGCCCGTGGGAAATCACCCACGCCGAAAAATTTAAACCCGAGGGATTTGAATACGACTTTGCGCCGATGCCGGTGCCGGATGATCACAACGGGCCGGTTTACACGTACGGCGATTTGAAGAATATCGTCATTTTTTCTACCTGCCAACGTCCGCAGGCGGCGTGGGAATTCGTCAAATTCATGGTATCACGAAGAAATGATCTACGCCTCTTGGAGATCGCGAGTCAATTACCGCTGCGCAAGGGCATGTTGGGCGATTCTCTATTTATTGATTATTTCGCGAAGAATCCACGCATGGTGGCATTCGCGCAGCAGGCAGAATTCGTTCGCGGCATCGATCAGTCGCCGGTGATGAAAGAAGTCTTTGATGCGATCTCGCAGGAATACGAGGCCGCGGTGGTCTATGCCGCTAAATCGCCGGAACAAGCCGTACACGATGCAGCAGCGAGAGTCCGGCTGATTTTGGAATAAGGTTCGTAGTTGCCCCTTCAGGGGCCAAGTGTTGCAGGTTGTCGATTCTATGTGCGATTACAAAACTTCTTTGCCACGCCGACTTTAAACTGCTGCATTGGTTACAGCGGTTTATTGTTTGAGCAATTTCCAAATTTTCCAAGATCGGCGCCTAAAGGCGCAACTACAAACATAACAAAACATGCGCCGTCGCAATTACACCGCTTATCTTTTTATTTCTCCTTATGCGCTTCATTTCGCCGTGTTTATCGGCTTTCCGCTGGTGTTCACGCTGGTGCTGCTCTTTCATCGTTGGGACATCGTGTCGCCGATGGTATGGATCGGGT
>JBOHQZ010001084.1:0-2458 GCA_050732275.1 bacterium | reverse complement strand
GCCGCGCTCGAATATAAAGAAAAGGGCCTGCGGCATTTGGAAGCTTTCGATTTCAAAGCTGCGGCTGAAAGCTTTGGCATCGCCAAGGAGATCGATCCCTATCTCGCCGATCTTGATTTTCTCGTTCTGCTCGCTGAATACGGCTGCGATCACGGCGCCAAGCCCAAAACCTCGGCGGCAAATTTGGCGGCGCTCTGGCATCGCGCCAGGAAAAATTTTGATGAAGGTGATTTGCCTCTTGCGGCGCACCGGCATTTGCAGCAGTTGCTGGCGCGGCGTTTATTGCAGAGCGGGCAATTTACGCCGGCAGGATTCTGCGGCGAGAAAGAAAAAGTTTTGCACTGCGGCGTTTTGCACGCGACACTCAAGCAATGGCAGGAAGCGCATCAAGCATTATTGAATCTCGTTACCGAGGCGAGAGAACAAGCATTGCCCTTGCATTGGGGTTATCTCGGCGACGCGGCGCACGTGTTGCGGCGCTGGAGGGATGCCAACATGGCTTACATCTGTGCCTTGTTCGGCGGCCCGCATGAAATCGATCTGCACACGCTGCAGCATGCAGAATTGCGCGAGGTTCTCGAGGCGGTAAGGCGTGAGGTGGATGAAGAAAGTTTGGCGCTCGCCCTTTGGCCTATCCACGTTTGGATGAAAGGCGTCGTGCAAATTCCGCGCGGCAATACTTTTTTGCTGCCGCTGGTGCAAAAACAGCGTTCTCTCATCGGCAGCGAGCTGATGCTCGAGCCGGCGCAGCGCGCCCGCCAATTTTCGCTTTGTCTGTACATCGACCAATCCGGCTTGCAAGGCGAAATTCAATTTGATGCGCGCGCCGAAATGAGAAATTTGGAGCCGGAGAGGTTTTCCCGCTATTTGCAAGAGGTTGAACACCGTGCTGCACAAAAAAAGCCGCGATAATCACCTCTTGCTTTTTCCGAAATAAGTTCTTAGATTTAATTTGCAAGTTGATAGGTCTGTACCAAGTCCACCCGAGCGCTTAGATTTTTGTTCGGATCCTCGCCAGTACGAGGTTTTCCGAAAATTCGTCACGCGGGCAAAGTTGGTGTGTGAGGTTTGCGGTGAGGCGAAGAGAGGCGCAGGAGATCAATTCGAAGGTGCAGGCCTTTTATCATTTTGGGCGATTGCGAAGGCATTTTTTACAATAAACGACTTCGGATTTCATCGCGAGCCGCATGGCGGCTCAAAATCTAATCTTTATGATTTCCCCAGAAACAATTCTTTGGATTATTTTCGGGATTTTCATCACGGGAATGCTCCTGCTCGATTTGGGAGTTTTGAACCGCAAAGTCCACGTGCTTTCGATAAAGGAGGCGACGATCTGGTCCATGGTGTGGATCGTCTCATCCCTGCTCTTTGCGTTGGGTATTTATTATTTGGAAGGGGAAGCCAAGTCCATGGAGTTTATTGCCGGCTACCTGATCGAGAAATCGCTCAGTACCGACAATATTTTTGTGTTCATCATGATTTTTGCCTACTTCAACGTCAGCCCGTTGCAGCAACCGCGGGTGTTGAAATGGGGCATCCTCGGCGCGATCATCATGCGCGCGTTGTTGATCGCCACCGGCGTAACGTTGATCAAGCAATTTCACTGGATGACCTACGTGTTTGGCGGCTTGCTGGCGATGACCGTCGTCAAAATGATATTGCAAGGCGACGAAAAATTCGACCCGAGCAAAAGCTGGGCGTTGAAATTGTTGCGGGCGATCGTACCGGTGAGCAAGCGTTATTACGGCGAGCGTTTTTTTGTGCGCGCCGGCAAAGGCTTTTTCGCCACGCCGCTGCTCATGGTTCTCGTCGTCGTCGAAAGCTCGGATGTGATTTTTGCGATCGACTCCATCCCGGCGATCTTCGCGGTGACCACGGATCCGTTCATCATCTACACTTCGAATGTTTTCGCTATTCTCGGCCTGCGCGCGCTTTATTTCGTCCTGGCCGGCATGGCGCAGGTTTTTGAGTATTTGAAGCCGGGTATCATCATCATTCTGGCCTTTGTAGCCGTCAAAATGCTGATCGTCGATTTTTATAAAATTCCCATCGGCATTTCTCTCGCCGTGATCGGCGGCGTTTTGACGATTTCCATCTTCGCCTCGTGGATCAACCTGCGCCGGAATGGGCAAAGATTGCGCGATAAAATGCAAACATCGGATCCGATGATCTCTATCCAGCCCAATAATGATCGCACGCCGCGAGCTGTCACCAAATAACCTTGCGACAAAAATCTTGACTTTTTTGGGGTGGTTTGGTATATTATTTGATGAGTCTTTGACGAAGTCGTGAAACTGCCCCGACTTTCCTTAATTTTAAAACTGTAAAGGAAAATCGGGGCGTCCCGAGAATCGGGAGACGCAGTGGGCGAATTAAAAATGTAATTGATACAAGCCGAAGTGGTGAAACTGGTAGACGCGCTGCGTTCAGGGCGCAGTGGGCGTATGCCCGTGGGGGT
>JBOHQZ010001083.1:0-2462 GCA_050732275.1 bacterium | reverse complement strand
TTTTCTCAATTTCAACGAGGCAAATGCGGCATTGCCCAACGATACTCAAGCCAGGATGATAACAGTAACGCGGCAGGATGATGCCAAGGCGGTCCGCCGCCTGAATGACGGTCGTGCCTTTTTCGACTTCGATTTGTTTTCCGTCTATGGTGATGGTGGGCATGGTTTTTCTATATCGTATTAAAAGAATACTTGATTAGACATAAACATGTTCTCTCACTGACGGCTGTTTGGCTTTTTTCATTTTGCCGCCGGGTTTAACAAGCGAGACCGGTTGCCCAAAAAAACTGCTTCACTTCATTGGGTAATTCAATCGGCATAAAAAAAGCTGCGGGGAATAAATAGTCTTCACCGGTTTCATCGATAATTCTTAAATAATTGCTTCTCGCGGCAGATTCATCGGGCAGAACTTGATAAACCGTTCGTACTTTTAAATCGTCGTCATAGCCGCTATTGTTGATACAAATGACAAAGCGTGGAGTTTTATTTTGACGTTTCATGTCTCACATTCTTACCCCACCTCACATTACCAAGCTCAAGTCTTCACCGCCGGCTTCCAGCTCGTAAATTCACCTTGATGGCATTTACCAGTTTTCGCATGCGACTCGAACTCTTCACGGAATTTTTTGAGATAGCCGAGCACGGGCATGGCTGCGGCGTCGCCGAGCGGGCAGATGGTGTTGCCCATGATGCCGTTGGCAATATCCGGCATGTTGGTCACATCTTCGACTCGTCCGCCGCCGTGCACCATGCGATGGAGAATTCTTTCCATCCAGCCGGTGCCTTCGCGGCAGGGCGTACATTGGCCGCAGCTTTCGTGATGATAAAAGCGCGTCGTCACCGTGAGCATGTCCAACAAACACGTGTCTTCATCCATCGCGATGATGCCGGCGGAACCGAGCATCGAGCCGATTGCCGCCAACGAATCGAAATCCATTTTCACGTCGATCTCTTCCGGACGTAGCGGCGGAGACGAGGAGCCGCCAGGGACGACGGCTTTCAATTTTTTGCCGCCGCGAATCCCGTCGGCATAATCGTAGAGCATAGTCCGCAACGTCGTGCCGACCGGCAATTCGTACACGCCAGGACGATTAACGTGGCCGCTGATGCTATAAAAACGATACCCGCCATTGCGCTCGGTACCGAGCTTGGCGAACCATTCGTACCCTTTGTTCATAATGATCGGCACATACGCGATGGTTTCGACATTATTCACAATAGTTGGACAACGGAATAAACCTTCGATGGCTGGGAAAGGCGGCTTCATACGGGGCCAGCCTTTTTTGCCTTCGAGTGATTCGAGCAACGCCGTTTCTTCACCGCAAATATAAGCACCAGCGCCGCGATGAACATAAACGTCGAGCGCGTAATCTGTGCCAAGCGCATTTTTACCCAAAATTTTGGCGTCGTAAGCTTCGTCAATCGCGGCTTGCAAAATTCGCGCCGGCTCGACATATTCGCCGCGAATGTAAATGTAGCACGTGTGGGCATTGATGGCTCGAGACGCAATGATGATGCCTTCAAGTAACGCATGAGTCGCGCCACAGATAATATAGCGATCCTTGCAGGTGCCTGGCTCGCTCTCATCAGCGTTGATGACAAGATACTTGGGTTTCGGCGAATCTTTTGGAATAAAACTCCATTTGCGGCCGCTGGGAAAACCGGCTCCTCCGAGGCCGCGCAAATTGGATTTGATCACTTCATCAATCACTTGCTCAGCAGTCATGGCAAGCGCTCTTTTTGCGGCTTCATACCCGCCTTCGTTGAGGTAATTCTTGAGGTGATTGCACTCTTTATTGATGAAGGGCGTGAGCACGCCGCCTTTATCGTCGGTAAATAATGTTGGAAATGGCATGTTGAGATATGTTGATCTGTTGCTTTAGCTCGATGCTGACCAATCTTCAATTTCGTTTCTCGCAGACTGGAAGTCTGCGCTACACCAACCTCGCCAAAATCTCATCAATTCGCTGTGTTGATAAATTCCCGTAATACTTTTCGTTGATTTGCATCATCGGTGCCGTTTCGCATGCGGCAAGACACTCCACGACATTCAGCGTAAATTTGCCATCCGGCGTGGTTTGGCCGACTTCGATACCAAGCTTCTTTTGCACGTGTTTGAGAATATCACGATGACCGCAAAGCGTACACGAAATCGTGTGGCACATTTGAATATGGTATTTGCCGACCGGCAGGCGATTATACAACGTGTAGAACGAAAGCACCTCGTGCACTTTGATCACCGGCACTTCTACAATCTCGGCAATATCGGCTTCGAACTCTTCAGGGATGTATCCTTTTTCTTCTTGCACGATGTGCAGAATCGGCAACAGGGCCGCCTGCTTATTCGGATAATGCGCCATCGCTTCAGTGATGCGCGCCATCGACTGAGATGAAAGTTTCAAGCTCATTAATGATTTGATTCTCCAACGCAGTAAAGCCCAGACTGGCAGTCTGGGTTACCG
>JBOHQZ010001082.1:0-2463 GCA_050732275.1 bacterium | reverse complement strand
CGCAATAGCCGAAGCGAATGTGCGGCGGAAAGGCGATTATGAAGTGAAGACGTGGTATTTGCGCGCCGGCTATGCCGCGGAAACGGGCATTGGCGAAATCGGGCCTTATGTGCAATGGGATTATTATAGCAATCCGGAGACAATCAGCAGCAAATCGTTCGGCGGCGACGATGAGGCCGGTGCGACGGATACCGGTAAATTCAATAAGGCGACGGTCGGCCTGGTTTTTCGACCGAAGCCGGAAGTGGCGGTCAAGATCGATTACAGCTCGCACATTCAAAAATTCAAAGCCGGCGACCAGAGCTTTCCGGAGGTGCGGCTGGATGTGTCGTATATTTTTGGCCAATTGTTTTAAATTTGCGGAGCAAGAGATGACAACAAAAGACTCGAGCATAAAACGACGTGTTGTCGCGACTTGGGGTGCGGCGCTGATTTTGGCGATGGCCGTCTCGGCGCAAGCGCAGATCAGTGTGATTGCTGCTAAATCCACGGAAGCGAAAGCGACCAAGACCGAAGTCAAAGAAATTTTCACCGGCGTGAAGCTGAAATGGCCCAACGGCAACAAGATTCAAGTCGTCGATCAACCCGATACCGAGCTTGGCAAAAAGTTTTACGACATGGTCATCGGCAAGAGCGCCAATCAGATTCGCAGGCAATGGATGAAGCTGTTGCTCTCCGGACAGGCGGCGGCGCCGATCAAGCAGCCTTCGGATAAAAATGTCAAAAAAATCGTCGCCGGCAATCCCAATGCGATCGGCTATATCGCCACCAGCGCGCTGGATGACAGCGTCCGGGAAATTTTGCGGATCGACAAAGAAAAATAACGGCACGTCGAAGCCGTTATGTTCTTTTCAATGATTACAAGAAAAAGTTTTAACGCAGATACATCGGGAGGTGTTGCATGAAAAATATCCTGGCTATATTGAAGGTGCTAACCGTGCTCGCTTGGATGGTTTTTTATGTCCGTCCGGTTGCGGCGCAATCACAAAGCCCGCAAGCGCTGACCTGGTTCAAGGTCGGCCTCACTGAGAATGACCCGCAGAAAAAGATCGCGGCCTATATGAAAGCGCTGGAATACGATCCCGATTTTGTCGAGGCGCTTTATAATCTCGGCCTGACCTTCAAGAAGCAACAGGATTACCGGCGCGCCGAGCAATATCTGCTCAAGGCTTATAACGCCAAGCCGGAAAAGATTGCGAACGACAACAAGGTCCAAATTCTTTACGAGCTGGCCATGACGTACAAAAAACTCGGCAAGGGCAAAGAGGCGAAGGAAACTTTCACTTCCCTCAAGGGAATGGCGACCGATCCGGCCCTAAAATCCACGATCGCGCTGGAGCTTGGCCGCAGTCTTTATGAAGAAGGACGCCATCAAGAAGCGCTCGCGGAATTGCAAGAAGGCAAGAAATCCGCCGGCGCCAACGCGCAGCCGTTCGAGGCGCTCATCCAGCTCGCCGGGAACGCCATCGAGCTGCAACGTCTCGAGGAGGCGGCAGAGACGGCGCGAGCGAGCGGCAACCTGCGGGGAGCCAAGGCGCTGTTCGAGCAGATCAAGGCCAAGAATCCGGTTTATAAAAGTGTCGATGCCAGAATCGCAGCATTGGATTCACTGCTCGCCGCCGAAACCGCCAAGACGAATCTGGCTTCCTTGTACGATCAGGCCGTGAAGCAGGCGACAGCGGGCGAGTTGGAATCAGCTATCGCCGCATTTGAAAATCTGCTGCAGCAAGACGACAATTACAAAGACGCTAAAAACCGTCTCGAAACCGCGCGCCAGCAATTGGCGCAAAAGCAGCGCGGCGAGAATTTGGAAAATGATTATGCCGCCGGCATGGCGGCGTTGCGAGCGCGTAATTGGACGGACGCCATTCTGGCGTTTGAAAACGTTCTTGAAATGGACCGTGATTTCCGGGATGCGCGCAAGCGGTTGCGCGAAGCGGAAAAAGGATTGGAGCGCGAAAATGCGGAGACGGTGGTGGCGCGCTATTATGCCGACGGTGTTACAGCCATGAACGAAGGTGATTTGGGCCGGGCCCTGGCCGCCTTTGAAAAAGTGCGCAAAATCGAGGCGAATTATCGCCAGGTGGCAACGCTGTTGGTAGAAGTTGAAAACGCGTTGCGAAACCGGGCAGCGTCAGCGCCGGGCTCGTCGCTGCCCGCAAATGCCGCAACCTCGCCAGTCAATATTGACTCACTGTATCAGATCGGTGTGGCGGCAGCGGAAGCCAAAGACTGGTTGCAAGCCGTAGTGAACTTTGAGAAAGTCCGGATGCTGCAATCCGACTACAACGATGTTAGCAACCGTCTGGCGGAGGCGCGCGCCAATTTGGGGTTGGCCGCGAGCGGTGAAAAAGTTGCACCGACCAGCAACGTCCCCGCTTATGTCGGCGGCGCTGCCGCTTTGCTCGTTTTGCCATTGCTCGGCTTCGCCATGTTTTCGCCGGCCGCACGCGCGCGTTTCCA
>JBOHQZ010001081.1:0-2467 GCA_050732275.1 bacterium | reverse complement strand
ACGGCTTTCATCATCGCGCACAGATTTTCAACGATTGCCAACGCGGACAAAATTTTGGTGCTGGAAGAGGGCAAGCTCGCCGCGTGTGGCACGCACGAAGAATTGCTGCGCACCAACCGGGAATATCGCGAGCTTTACGAGCTGCAGCAACGGCCGCCGCTCGAATTGGCAGCCGCGGCAATCGCCGGCGAGAGCCAATCTGCAGTTTTGCGCGAGGAGCAGGCGGTGGCGAGTTAGCCTTTGTGCTTATGCGGACAAATTTTTAATCAAAAGTAGCTATTTAGCAATTTTACCCCGATTGCCGGGGGGTGGTACAGCAAGTAACACCACCTTGTCATCCCGTAGGGATCTTGTTTAATGACTAGCACAGTGCTTGAAATGAACAAGATGCTTCCAGCCCTGGCCTGCCTAGAGCCTTTGCCCGCCCTGCCATGGCCATTTGGCGGGCCAGGGGCAGGGCAGGCATGACATGTTACTTAAAAGCCATTGCTTTTGTAAGCGGATTGAGCAGATAAAGCGGATTTTAAAAATCGTTTTCATCTGCTCGATCCGCTCTATCCGCTTACATTTTTTAATGCAACTTTAGCACGCGCAACTTTGGAAATGGAGATAACATGCTTGCACCTTCTTATAACGACCGGCTGGGTTTGTTCGACGATCCCAAGCTCCCATTGGTTGCCACCGTCATGGATGTCAACGCCATGCCGAAACATTTAACGCGATATTTGCACGACTCGGGCGTCGATCCGAAATGGGAAATGACGAAGTGCACGATTGAAAAAGTCTACTACCGGCCGGGCAAGCATTGCGGCGTGCTCTACCGTTTGGCGCTTCGCCATGCTTCCGGAACCGAAACCGACGAATGGATTTACGGCCGCACCGTGCCCGCGGGCACTGAAAACGAGCGCTTTGAAAAAGCGCTGGCGGGCCTTAAACCGACTCCCTCGGCGCATGAATTTTTACGGCCGTTGCCGCCCATCAGTTTTTGGCGCGATTTGAACATGATTCTCTGGGTTTTCCCGCAGGATCCTGATTTGGAAACTTTGCCGCATGCCGTGAATCCGGCTTTTGTCCGCCAACAGGTTGAAGCCAATCTCCACGCTTTCGACGTCTCTGCCAATGGCTCTGCAGCGAAATGGCGCTGCGCCGATTTTTATTACGACCGCATCAAATTCATGCCGAGCAAACGCTGCGTCTTGCGCTACCACGTCAACTTGATCGACCCTTCCGGCAAATCACACGAAAAAATTTTTTATTGCAAAATTTATCAAGACGGGCACAGCCGCTATCATTTCGACATGCTCAATTCGGCTTACGAGCAATTGACGGTGAAGCATGCGGCGGTCAACATTCCCCGCCCGCTTTTGCACCTCGACGGCTTGCACACGTTCTGGCAGGAAGAATGGCCGGGAAACGCCTTGCTCGACGTCATCGATCAATATGATTGGCACGATATCTTCGCGAAAGTCGCACAAGTGTTGGCAGCTTTTCATTGCAGCCCGGCCAACGGCTTCGATCCCGCTCCTGATTTAAACGTGGTTTTGGAGAAAGCGGATGAAGACGGCGCGAAGCTGCTCAGATTATGGCCGCAACAGCAGCCTTTGGTGAGCCGCGTGCTCGAACTTTTGCACGCCACCAAAAAGGTTTTTGATGAACAGGAAATGCCGCGTGTGCTGATTCACGGCGCGTGCCGGATCGAACAAATGCTGGCGCGCGGCAACGAGCTGGCGCTGGTGGATTTCGACGCCGTGACGCTAGGCGATCCGATTCACGACGTCGCCGAGCTGATCGCGTCATTGCAGTACATGGGATTGACGCGCGGCCTCTCCAGTGAGCGCATCGCCGTCGCTGCCGAAACGTTTTACCGCAGCTACGCCGAGCAAGTGCCATGGGCGTGTGACCGCCGCCGCATCGGCTGGTACGCGCTGGCCTTTTTGATGACCAAATTTTATTCTTCCACCAAAAATCTCGAACGCCGCGCCTTGCAGCAAATCGATACGGCCGGCAAAGCGATTTGCGAAGATTGGCTCAAGACCGTTGGCACGGTGTAAGCCGCCACGATCTTTGGCTCACAACACGAACGAAAAATTTTATGACAAACGGCACTATTCATGACCATACTTTGCCGCAGTTGCAGCAAGCGACCGATCCCAATATCATGACCGCGGCATTTGAAGCATTTTTCAGCGGCCAGTATCCTAACCGCGGCTTGAAAGTAAACGATTGCCAAATCAGCCGGTTTCAACACAAGCCGGGCAAAGAGTGCAACATCACTTACCGTTTGGCCGGCCACGATTGTGACCGCGGCCGTACGAGCAGTGGATTTTCGCCAAAATGCTGCCAAACGGTGACAATCATACACCGGCGCCAAACGGCCAGCCGCTGCAATGGCCGGGCTGCGATTTTTGGAAGCCTGTCAGCGCTTGGCAGGAAATGAATATGGTGTTGCACGCTTTTCCTTACGATG
>JBOHQZ010001080.1:0-2469 GCA_050732275.1 bacterium | reverse complement strand
ATTGGTAAAATTGCAAATCAAAAAAGGAGCAAAAATAATGACGACGACTACCCACCCCAAAATCAAAGGTCTCGAGCTCAGTGAAAATCTGCCTGATGCCGAAGTCGAGGCGCTGTGGGGCAATATAACTTGGCTGCGTCCAAAGGATCACGTGGCCAAACTCCGCCATTTTATGAGTTTTGAATTTGCCCTGACGCGTTTGTTGGCGGGATGGGTACCGGCGTGCCCGAGCTACGATTGGAAAACGCAGATTCCTCAACGCCTTTTTGAGGATATGCAGCACATCCATCGTTTGCGCGAGCGGCTCCGCGAGTTGCCGGGCGGCACGGCTGAAATTTCGCCGCATCCGGCGTTGGCAAAATTCTTTGCAGCCATCGGCGCGGCGGATAGCCCCGAAAGCTTTTTGAGCGCGTTTTATTTCGAGATCAAACGCGATTTGCTGCAAGCTTATCAGGACTATTGCGATCATTGCGATCTCATTTTTGACGCGCCGACCATCTATATGTTGGAAAGCGTCATTCCGGAAAAGCAACGCCAATTGGATTGGGCGTCGAATCTTTTGCAGCACGTCAAATTTAATCCCGAGCTTTTTGTGCAGATTACTCGCTGGCGCGAATTTGTGCGGCAATGTCTGCAGATGATCGGTGGCGCAGCCAACACGGAACCGGTTTGGCATGAAAAAGCGTTGCCACACAGCCCGGTCAAAACGCCGGCCGGGCCGGCGCCGGAAAAGCCCAAACAAGATCCGCGTTTTAAATTGCTGGACCGCTTTCCGCTGAACAAGCAGGAAGACCCATTTTACGCCACGCTGAAAGATATCATTTTTCAAAATGCCACCGAATGGCAGGTCATCGATCCGATGTGTTACATCTTCTACGGCGTGCGCAATATGCCGTTGGATTTCTTTATCGACTTTTCGCGGCACATTTGGGATGAATGCCGGCATGCGCTCATGGGCTTGCGCCGCCTGCGTGAGCTTGGCTATGACATCAAGGATTTTCATTGGCCGCATTATGGCAACCGCCTCGAAGCGCTGGAAGATTATTTTGCCGAATTGACGATGGTCGGTGAGGCGTGCAGTTTCACGCGCAAGAAAGGCAGCATCGTGCCGTTTCTGCGCTTCGGCGATCCGCACAGCGCCATGCTGCCGGAGATCGACTGCGTGGACGAGCGCCTGCACGTGCGCTTCGGCCGCAAATGGCTGCCGGTGATGTTCAAAAACAGCAAAAAAGATGCGCGGCCTCTCGAAGTGCTTTCCGAAACAACGCGTTTGCGGCTGGCGCAGGATTGGACGCAGTTTGAAGGCTTATCCGAAGAAGAGAGGGAAAAGATTGCCCGCAGCTTTGCGGGGTTCTGTATGACCATCGAGTTTGCGCTGGATTTTACGGTGTATGGGTAGGCTGGTCGCTAGTGGCTTGTTGCTCGTTGCTGGCTTGCATCTGTATATAGCTTCTATAGTAATCTTAAGAGACAGAATATTTTGAGTACTCTTTCCAAACAATCTCAAAGCGATGAATAACCTCGTCACTTTCGAGGAGCAAGGAAAATTCTTTTGTCAAACGCGGTCGGCCCCATTTCTGAACGGCGATACCGCCAATGATCACATACGGAATGCGTTTTCGTGTGAGATACTGATGCATTTCCCACGCCGCTTCATAGATCGGCAGCATTTTCCTGTTCCCTCTTCGCCAATTGTTGCTCAATTCTGTCCCACAACCGCCGGCGTTCAACTAAATACTGAATATGTAATTGGTCTAATATCGCCTCGCCTTTCGGATCAGGATAATGTTTACGAGTATGTTCCCAAACGGAGCAAAGCTCCTCGTACTCCTTGCGTGATTCGTTTTCCGTCATCTTGGGCAGATTCCGCTTTAGCTCTTCTTCGAGAAATTTATTCACGCGGCCGTAGCCTGTAATCGCTTCTTTAATAAGTTGCCGGCCCGCAGCATCACGAGGAAGTTGCGTTGGATACTTTTTGTGCATAGATTGTCTCACCAAGCTTGATATTAAAAGATAACGCAAAATAATATAAATTGCAAATCCAAAAGCATGGACGTCAAAGAACACTTTTATTCCGACGATCCCCAAGTCGGCCACCCCGACGTGAGGACGAATCCGCCGAATTGCATTTACTATTTTCTCGGTAATGGCCATATTCAAGCGGCGATTCAGATGAATCGTTCTGGTCGTGGAACGCCGCTCGGCCTGTTGCTGATGCATCCGGAAAAATTTGGCAAAAAACGTGAGGCATTGAATTTTCATCCGGATCGCGGAATAGAAGATTCGCAAGTTTGCGTGATCGTCAATGATCGTGAATATCGCGCTGATTCAGTTGCTCTCCAAGTGCAGAGGGAGAAAAGAAATAACGTTCCTTCTGTGGCAGCGGAATGGCGCGCCAATGGCATAAGCGTGCGAGAAGAATTTTATTGCCCTTCGCTGCAAGTCTCTCGTTTGCGCCGAGTTGTCACT
>JBOHQZ010001079.1:0-2471 GCA_050732275.1 bacterium | reverse complement strand
GTCACACTCATTGACCAAACTGGCAATACTATTCTTCTGTGCCCCTCTTATTTCATTTCTACCAACAGCCACAGCACAAATAAAACTCCCGGCCATCTTCTCCGACAACATGGTGCTGCAACGGAATGCCAAAATTCCAATTTGGGGCACAGGAAAACCAGGACAGCAAATTGCCGTGAAGATTCATCAGCAGAGCAAAACGGCCACGGCGGATCGCGACGGCAAATGGCGTGTCGATCTCGCAGCGATGCCGACCGGTGGGCCTTACGAGCTGACCATAAGCGGCGCCGAGACCATCAGGTTTAAAAACGTCATGATCGGCGAGGTGTGGCTGTGCTCCGGACAATCCAACATGGAAATGCCGCTGGTCAGCACTTGGGCAACGGTGAACAATTTCAAAGCCGAAGTGGCTGCGGCCAATTATCCCGATCTCCGGCTTTTCATCGTCAAGCGCGCCAAAAGCACCAAGCTGCGAACCGACGTTGAGAGCGAAGGCTGGAAGATGTGTGATTCCACCAGCGTCAAAAATTTTTCTGCCACCGCCTACTTTTTCGGACGCCATTTACAGCAAAAGCTCGGCGTACCCGTCGGGCTGATTCAAAGCGCGTGGGGCGGCACCGTCGTCGAAGCGTGGACAAGCAGCGCCACTTTGAAAACCGTGCCGGACATGACCGGCTTCGTCAAACTGCTGGCGACTTCGCCATTGGACAGCATTTTTGATGAAAGCGCTTTTGCCGCAAAGATGGCGGCGTGGAATCGCCAGCTTGACGAAATGGAGCTTTCGCCCAGTGAAACAGCCCCGTCATGGATCAATCCGGACTTTGACGACAGCGCTTGGTCAACGATGTTGTTGCCCAATCCTTGGGAACGTGCCGGTCTGCCGGCGTTTGATGGTATTATGAAATTCCGCAAAGTCATTCAACTCCCCGAAAGTTTCAACAAACAGAATTTGCAATTGAACCTCGGGCCTATTGACGATGCGGATGTCACCTATTTCAATGGCGCGCAGATCGGCGCCACGAGTATCTATAATCAACATCGCCATTATCGCGTGCCGGCGGATTTGCTTAAAGCCGGCAAGAACGTGCTTGCCGTGCGCGTACTCGACACCGGCGGCAATGGCGGTTTGTATGGCAAACCTGAGGCGTTGAATCTGCTCAAAGATTCGACGCAAGCTTTCTCGCTCACCGGTGAATGGCGTTACCAACTCGGTGCAGATTTGCAAAAGCTGCCGCCGCGTCCGGCGCTGGCCAACACACCGAACCGTCCGACGGTGCTTTACAACGCCATGATTGCGCCGCTCGTTCCCTTTGCGATGCGTGGCGCGATTTGGTATCAAGGCGAGAGCAATGCCGGCCGCGCCCATCAATATCGCACGCTTTTTCCGTTGCTCATCAAAGATTGGCGGGCGCGTTGGGGCCAAGGTGATTTTCCTTTTTTGTTTGTACAGCTTGCTAATTATCAACCCGTAGCAAAAGAACCTGTTGATGATTCCTGGGCGGAGTTGAGAGAAGCCCAAACGATGACGCTGACATTGCCGAAAACTGGCATGGCTGTCACCATCGACATCGGCGATGCCGACGACATTCATCCCGGCAACAAGCAGGACGTCGGCAAGCGTCTCGCGTTGAATGCACGACGCCTCGTTTACGGCGAAAACATTACTTACTCCGGCCCAATTTACAAATCGATGAAGATCGAAGGTAATCACATTCGTTTGTTTTTTGATCATGCCCAAGATGGCTTGATGAGCAAAGGCGGCGATAATTTGCATGGCTTTGCCGTTGCTGGTGCCGACCGCAAATTTATTTGGGCCGAAGCGATGATTGATGGCAAAACGGTTGTGGTGAGCAGTTCTCAAATTGCCAAACCGGTCGCGGTGCGCTACGCGTGGGCGACCAATCCGGTTTGCAATCTCTACAATCGCGCTGGCCTGCCAGCCTCGCCGTTTCGCACCGACGCCTGGCCGGAGATCACGCGCGCGGCGCATTTGAATCGCATGTACTAATCAACTCCAAGATGCGAAGTCCGACTTGCCGCGTTGTCTTTTCTATTTTGTAGCGCTTCGCTGGCAAGTCGGACTGGCAGGAAATTGAAGTTTGACTTTTTGCCGACAATTTCATATATTTTGTTTGATGCGCCCAAATTTTGCCAATCTAGTGGTGGCTTTGCAGCACGGCTTTGAGGTTGCGGAAATTGCCGGCGCCGAAATAATAGATATTGAAGAGGGATTAAATGGGCTTACGATTTGATCGGGATCCAAATAGAGCGGCAATCAATCTCAAGAATCATGGAACAATATGAAGAAAGACACCGATAAAACTCTAAATTGGGAGATGCGGAAGGAATACGATTTTTCCAATGCGCGTCCCAATAAATACGTGAAAAAATATGCCGAAGGCACCAATATCGTTGTCATTGAGCCGGATTTAGTTGAATTTTTTCCCGATTCGGAAAGTGTCAATGTCACC
>JBOHQZ010001078.1:0-2472 GCA_050732275.1 bacterium | reverse complement strand
CGGCATGGGCTTAGGCGATATCGCCGAAGTCGAATTCGCCACCCAATCCGTCATCAACTCGTTGCAGCGCGGCTCGTCGAGCTTGCCGACCTCGGCCTTTAAAATGCTGATCATGCGCGAGCGTCTTGGCCTGCCGTCGGTTGCCGTGGCGTTGCGCGGCACCACGAGCTGGCGAAGTTTGGATGGCAGCGATTCGACCTCGTACTTCTCGTTTGAAACACGGCTTACCAAACTCTATTTGGTCGCTTCCAAGCGGATTAACAAAGTGACCGGCCATTTCGGCATCGGCTTGACGGATGTGCGCGTCAGAAATTTGCAAAGCTGGAACTTCGCTAACGGGAATCCTGGGAATACGGTGAATACCAACGAATTGCAGCGCAATTTGTGGGCGCCGTTTGGCGGCATTTCGATTCAAGCGAATCCCAAAACCCAGGTCATGCTGGAAATCGAAGGCTTGCCCTCGTATGAATTTGGCGAAGGGCGCAAGTACAGCGCCGGCAATATCAAAAATATTTGGGCCGGCGTCGTCGGCGTGCGCTTCTACTTTACCAACTGGCTTGCAGCCGACACCGGCGTGCGCTATCGTAGCGACTTCGACGGTATTGCGGATGCGAATATTCAGGCGAATGTTAATTTGTTGCTGCCGCTGGGGAGGTTACGGACAGCCAACAAGACAAATTAAGTGGAGTTGTGTCATGCGATGTGCAAATTTTCCTTGGCGGTGTTTGTTTTGTTGGTTCATGCTATTGAGCAGTGGCGTTGCTTTTTCGCAAAATGTCGAGCCAGATTCGTTAAAACTCATCGCCCTTTATTCGCTCAAAAAGGGGCAACGGATACGAGCAGAAAAAAGCGATAGAAGTGTCATCGCTGGGAATCTTCGCGCGCTCAAAGACGACTCGCTTCTGTTTAGCGCCGGCTCAACTAAAGTGATGGCCGTTTCAGTTTCTGATTTGCAAACACTCTGGGTTAGAACGAACTCTGCGCGAGAGGGCGGAAGAGTAGGAGCAATACTCGGGGTAATTCCAGGTGCAATTTGGGGTAGTGGCTTGGCAGGTTTGGCGAATATTGATTGCGAGTCACATTGTGTTGATTTAACAGGCCCTCGCCTGATCGGCGGGGCAATAGGCGGGTTAATGGGGGCAGCGGGAGGCATGGCAAGCGGATCAATAATTGGCGCCGCCATACCCCAATGGCAGCGAGTGTATCCATAAGAAAATGAAAGCGAGGCTCACAATGAAAACAGCGCATTTATTCGTACAGAAATTTCAGATGATGATCGCGTTCTGTTTCGCCATGACGATTTTGAGTTTTCCTCTGTGGGCGCAGGGGACAAATTCGATGGAGAAGCGCTATTGCCCATACTGCGGCATGGTTAATCTCGAGGCGGGCAAGTTTTGCAACGCCTGTGGCACGAGATTGCCGGATCGTATGCCGAGGCGATTATCCGAAGCAATTTCACAAGAGCGTGATAGCCTTAAAACGACGAATCTTGCCCTGGATTGGACTGAACCCAACTATCGCCCGAAAGGCTCCGCCGAAGGGTGTATGGCCGCGGGCCTTTTAACGGGCACCATCGGATTTTTCGGCGGCGGGCTGATTGGCGTCCAGATCGACAAAGCTTCATCAGACGGCTATGAAGAATGGGATGGGCTCGCGGGTTTTGTCATCGGCGCGCCGATTGGAGAATCTTTGCTGCTGCCGGTCGGCGTGCATATAGCGAATGGCCGGCGAGGAAACTTGCCACTTGCCGTGCTCGCCTCAGTTGGCATAGTCGGCACTGGCATCGCGGTGGCAGCCTCTACGGGTGATGCGAAGATCCTTGTTGCCATCCCCTTCGCGCAGCTTCTTGCCTGTACCGCCATTGAGCGATCAACAGGCCGTAACAGCGAGTGAGCTTCTCGTTGGTTTTGGGGACGTGGATTTTTCAATTTGTCTTGTTGGAAAGGAGCTGGCAATGCAAGTCAAGATTTTCATTTATTGCTTAATCGGCGCCTTTTTGTGTTCCGGCTGTTCACAGCTTCGTCTTGCTGCACAAATTGAGTTTCCAGCTGTTGCAAAACAGCCGCAATCAAGCGAGGTGGGCGCACTTCAAGATAGCCTCAAGACGAAAGACCAGCATGTGCAAAATGATTCCATGCGAGCGCGTACAGACTCAGCGCGTGTTGCTGTTGCAAACGATCTCAAAGCTGAAAGCCATTTCCCGAATGGCGCACGGACAAAACTGATTCCGTTTCGAGAAAAATCTAACACCGTCTGGACATCGGTCGCGTTGGGCACGCTTGGTGGGATGGTTATCGGCGCAATCATTGGTTCGGCGACCAAACCTGATTATCCAAGCGAAGAACATGTGTGGACCTATATGATCTATGGCACAGCCATTGGCTGCGCTGTAGGAACTGTGGTCGGTGTGATCGTTGCAGCAGACGATGGCGTGCTACTTCTTGGTGAAGATACCCCTGAAAAATATCGGGA
>JBOHQZ010001077.1:0-2475 GCA_050732275.1 bacterium | reverse complement strand
GGCTCGCTACTCACGCTTGGTAACGTCGCGGAATTGGTCGAAGGTTTTCCGCCGCCGATTGGCGACGCGGTGATCAACGACGGCCCCGGACTTTTGCTCATTGTTGAGAAACAGCCGTGGGGCAACACCCTCGACGTCACCCACAAAGTTGAAGCTGCGCTCGAGGCGCTGCGGCCCGGACTGGCTGATCTTGAAATCGATCCGACGATTTTTCGGCCCGCGACTTTCATCGAAATGTCGCTCGCTAATCTGAATCAGGCCATGCTCATCGGCTGCGTGCTGGTAATTTTGGTGCTCGCGTTTTTTCTGAATGATTGGCGCACCGCGCTCATCAGCGTGTTGGCGATCCCCACTTCGTTGCTCGCCGCGGCGTTGGTGTTGCACTATCGCGGCGGCACCATCAACACCATGGTGCTGGCCGGTCTCGTTATCGCGCTCGGTGAAGTGGTTGATGATGCCATCATCGACGTCGAAAATATCATGCGCCGGCTGCGTCTCAATCGTGCCGCCGGCAATCCGAACTCATCGTTTCAAGTCGTGCTCAACGCTTCGCTCGAAGTGCGTAGCGCCGTGGTTTATGGCAGCGTCATCGTCGCGCTCGTGTTGCTGCCGGTGTTCATGCTCGAAGGCGTCTCCGGCTCATTCTTCCGGCCGTTGGCTTTTTCATACGTACTGGCGATTCTGGCGTCGTTGCTGGTCGCGCTCACCATCACGCCGGCGATGTCGTTGTTGCTCTTGCCTAAAGCCGCAGCAAAAAATCATGCGGAAGCGCCGCTGGTGCGCTGGCTTAAACAGCGTTACGAAAAAATTTTGCCAGCCTTGCTGCACCGCCCCAAAAGAATCATGCTTGCGCTCGCGGGAACTTTGGCACTCACCATTGTCGCCGTCCCTTTTCTTGGCGAAGAGTTTCTCCCCCATTTTAAAGAATATGATTTCTTGATGCACTGGGTGGAGAAGCCCGGCACCTCGCTGCAAGCGATGGAACGCATTACCGAAAGCGCCGGCAAAGAACTGCGCGCCATTCCCGGCGTGCGCAATTTCGGCTCGCACATTGGCCGCGCCGAAGTCGCGGATGAAGTCGTCGGCCCCAATTTCACCGAGCTGTGGATCAGCCTCGATTCCCAAGTTGATTACGAGCCGACCGTGGCAAAAATTCAAAAAGTCGTGGACGGTTATCCCGGCCTCTATCGCGATCTGCTGACGTATTTGCGCGAGCGCATCAAGGAAGTGCTCACCGGCGCGAGTGCGACGCTGGTAGTGCGCATTTACGGCGAAAATCTCGAGGTGCTGCGCGAACAAGCGGAAGAGGTTCGCGCCGCGATTGCCGATATCGAAGGCGTGGTGGATTTGAAAGTGCAGCCGCAGATTCTCGTGCCGCAGGTGGAAGTGCAGTTTCGCCCCGAAGCCGCCGCGCGTTTCGGCCTCACGCCCGGCGAAGTGCGCCGCGCCGCCACGGCTTTGGTGAAAGGCGTGAAAGCCGGCGAGTTTTACGAGGAGCAAAAAGTTTTCGACGTGGTGGTGTGGGGCGTGCCGGCAGTGCGCGATAATGTCGAAGCACTGCGGGAATTGCGGATCACCACCCCGACGGGCGCGCTCATGCCGCTGCGCGAAGTCGCGGACATCATCATCGCGCCGGCGCCGAACCAAATCACCCGCGAGGCCGCCTCACGCTATACGGAAGTGACTTGCAACGTGCGCGGCCGCGATCTCGGCAGTGTCGCGCGGGACATCGAGAAAAAAGTGAGCAGCGTTCACTTTGAGCGCGGTTATCATCCGGAATTTCTGGGTGAGTATGCCGCGCAGCAAGCCTCGAAGAATCGCATTCTGGCGCTCTCCGCGTTGGCCATTATCGGCATCATGCTCATTCTACATACTGATTTTGGCTCGCTGCGATTAGCCATGCTCGTATTTTTTAGCCTGCCGTTTGCACTTGTTGGCGGTGTCATTGGCGTCATCATCACCGGCGGCGTGCTCTCGCTCGGCGCGCTGGTGGGATTCGTCACGGTGCTGGGCATTGCGGCGCGGAACACGATCATGCTCGTCAGCCATTATCGTTATTTGGAGAAAGAAGAAGGTATGGCCTTCGGCCTCGATCTCATCACGCGCGGCGCGATGGAACGACTCTCGCCGATTCTGATGACGGCGCTGGCCGCAGCGCTCGCCTTGCTCCCGATCGTGCTCGGCGGCACCCGCCCCGGCCAGGAAATCGAGCATCCCATGGCCGTCGTGATTCTTGGCGGCCTCATCAGTTCGACCATTCTCAATCTTTTGGTGATGCCGGTTTTATATTGGAGATTTGGCGCGGTGGAAATCAAGTAAATTTTTGCAACTGTAGATTGTATTGAAATGTTTTGTTCAAGCCACGGCTGCGGGCGTGGCTTTTTTATTCTCGGAGGTTGTATTGCCTCAGTTGTGGGTGGACAGCCCGGTCGCTTAAAGTCGAAATTTGCCAAAATTACAGCGACCGGTCAGCAC
>JBOHQZ010001076.1:0-2481 GCA_050732275.1 bacterium | reverse complement strand
CATACGATCACGTTCCACGCAAGAAATTTGTCGAGCGGCACGTACTTTTACGTGATGCAGGCCGGAGAGGTGCGGAAAGTGCGCCGGCTCGTTCTGGTGAAATAAGAGGGAAGTTATGCGAAGTCGCGACGAATCCATCCGTGTCAAATACAGAATCAGAGTACTAATTCTTATCGGTATCTTCATCGGCAACGTGTTGGGATGGTTTCCGTTCACAACGACCCTCCGTGGGTATCCCACCAACGCGAAGGCGCATGCGATCACGGCAAGCGGCGGTGCTCCCTTTGCACCTACGGTACCGGCAAAGCCGGGCGGCTTGACCGCCGCCACCGTGAGCAAAAGTCAGATCAATCTCGTGTGGGCGGACAGCGCCAACAACGAAGATGGCTTCAAAATCGAGCGCAAGACCGGGGTGGCCGGCAATTACGTTCAAATTGCGACGGCCGGCGCCAACGTCACAACTTTTTCAAATGTCTCAGGGTTAAGTCCGAACACCGAGTATTTCTATCGTGTGCGTGCGCACAACACTGGCGGCCATTCGGCTTATTCCAGTGAAGCGAACGCCACAACACTGCCCAATGTGCCAACCGCACCGAGCAGCTTGACCGCCAGCGCTGTGAGCAACTCGCAGATCAATCTCGTGTGGACGGATAATTCCAACAACGAACAGGGCTTCAAAATCGAGCGTACGACCGGGGCGGCTGACACGTATGCGGAGATTGCTACGATCGGCGCGAACGTGACGAGCTATTCCAACACCGGTTTGAGCCCGAATACCGAATATTTCTATCGCGTTCGTGCTTACAATGCCGGCGGCCATTCCGATTATTCCAATGAAGCCAACGCCACCACTTTGCCCACGGTACCGGCAAAACCGGGCGGCTTGACTGCGGCGGCGGTGAGCAATACCAAGATCAATCTCGCGTGGGTTGATAGCTCCAACAACGAAGCCGGTTTTAAGATCGAGCGTAAAATCTCGCAAGGCGGAACGGGCACGTATGCGCAAATTGTCCCGCAAGGCGGGATCGACGCCAATGTGACCGGCTTTATCGATTCGAGTCTTGCCGCGAAAACCACCTATTTCTATCGCCTTCGCGCTTTCAATGCCGGCGGCCATTCAGGCTATTCCAACCCCGCGAGCACCACGACGCTGCCCAATCCACCGGCAACGCCGAGCAGTTTGACCGCCGTTGCGGTGAGCCATAGCGCGATTAATCTTACCTGGGTGGACAATTCCAATAACGAAAATGGTTTTAACCTTGAGCGCAAAATCGGTGCGGCCGGCACGTATGTGCAAATTGCGACCGTCGGCGTCAATATAAAAAGTTATGTCGACACAGGTCTCGCGACGAACACCGAATATTTCTATCGTATTCGTGCTCATAATGCGGGTGGCCATTCAGCTTATTCCAATGAGGCCAACGCCACCACTTTGCCCACGGTACCGGCAAAACCGGGCGGCTTGACTGCCGCCGCGGTGAGCAATACCAAGATCAATCTCGCGTGGGTTGATAGCTCCAACAACGAAGCCGGTTTCAAGATCGAGCGCAAAACCGCCGCAGGCACGTACGCGCAGATTGTCCCGCAAGGCGGGATCGGCGCCAATGTGACCGGCTTTATCGATTCGAGTCTTGCCGCGAAAACCACCTATTTCTATCGCCTTCGCGCTTTCAATGCTGGCGGCCATTCCGGCTATTCCAACTCCACGATCATCACGACGCTGCCCAACCCACCGGATGCGCCGAGTAATTTGACCGCCACCGTCGCCGGCAGTAGCCAGATCAATCTCACCTGGTTGGATAACGCCGGCAACGAGAATGGCTTTAAAATCGAGAGCAAAATCGGCGAAACCGGGACATACACGGAGATTGCGTCGGTCGGCGCGAATGCCACGAGTTATTCCAATACCGGCTTGATTGAGGACGCGCCGTATTTTTATCGCGCCCGTGCTGCCAATACTGGCGGCTACTCGGCTTATTCCAACGAAGTGAATGCGGCCCCGTCGGACGACACTAATTTAGCGCTCAAGAAACCGGTGTTCGCTTCAAGCACGGATACTGCAAGTGCCACTGGACGGGCAGTTGATGGCAACCTGACGACGTTCTGGAACAGTGGTTCTGTCAATCCCGGGGTTCCTCTGGCCTGGTTGCGTGTGAGATTGAGCGCGAGCGCGCCGGTCACCATAGATCGCGCCGTGATCAAATGGCATCAAACCTATTTCGCCAAAGAATATGATATTCAAGTTTCGAATGATGGCGCGAGCTGGACGACGGTCTACACCAACAATGCCGGTACCATCGACACCCAAGAGATGACGTTCGCGCCGACTTCGGCGAGGCTCCTCCGGTTGTATATGAGGAAAAACAACAAACCGAGTTATCGCGTCGCCGAGCTTGAAGTCTATTTTGGTGTGGCCAAGGCTCGCGGCAACGCGGCGAAGGGTGACGTAGTGATTCCGGAGACCATTTCTCTCGCGCAAAA
>JBOHQZ010001075.1:0-2482 GCA_050732275.1 bacterium | reverse complement strand
TTCGTTGGCCACCGGCGGAATCAGGCGATGCTTGTTTTTCTCGACCCAGCCCATAAGGCTAAAGGGCTCGAGCGGCTTCTGAGATTCGCGCGTTTCCATGTCATCCTCCTGTGTGCATTTATCAAGGTTTGAAAAAACTAAGCAAACTGTCATTCCGTAGGAATTTTTTTGATGCCAGTTCTCGCCTTGAATTTCAAAAGGATTCCTTCGGAATGACAAAACAGTAAAATGATTTTTCAACTCAATCAATCGTCGCAATCACCTTCAGCTCAATCGCAATCGGCGTCGGCAGGCGATTGACTTCAACCGTTGTGCGGCACGGCGGGTTGTCTTTGAAATACTCGGCGTAGATACGATTGAAAATGGGAAAATCATCTTTCATGTTGGTGAGGAAAACCGTCACGTCGACGATTTTGTCCCAGCTCGAACCGGCTTCTTCGAGAATGTATTTGATATTGCGGAAAACGGCATGGCATTGCGCGGCGAGGTCATACGAAACGATGTTGCCGTTTTTATCCAATTCGGCGCCTGGAATTTTGGCGGTGCCTCGTTCGCGCGGACCGATGCCGGATAGGAAAAGCAGATTGCCAACGCGACGCGCATGCGGATAGAGGCCGACGGGTTCGGGGGCTTGGGAGGAGATTATTATCTCATGATGCTGTAGTTGGGATTTGGGGAAGTAGCTCTCTTGTTGTTCTGCAATGAGAGGAAGCTCGACCGCCTCTTTGTAGTCATATTCTTGCCATTTTTTTTCACGAGACAATGGTTGGGTAATCAATGGACGATGGTTGGTTTTTTGCGCTTCGAGCATTCTTGCGTAGATCTTCTCAATATCGAAATCGCACTCAGCTTCAATCTGAAGCCTGGCTTGGCGGACTTCTTCTACAATTGGATCATCCCACATAACGTTCGATCTCCATTAATTCTTCCGGTGTGCAGATAATTGGCGTGTGAATATTGAGCGGCTTGTTGATGTTTTCGATGATTCTGCGAACGTTCCCATTGGCGATATGTTTGCAGTTCCAAGTCAAGAGATAATCAACCTTGTACCAGGCAGGAAGTGCCAGGTGAAAGGCGTCGAGCTTCGCCTTTTCAGGGATTTGTGCCGCAGCTTGATATTTCAGCGCCAACTCTTTTATTTCTTCGTTCAAAATTAAGGTGGGAATCCTTACCGTTACTGCCAAACGTTTTTGCGCCGCTTCTTGATCACCTCGACCGGCTTCTTGAATAACAGGCTCTGAGATAAAACAATCGACCTTCGGGCGAACCTTCATCCACCATTCGTGTGTTAGCTGCTGATGTGCGGCGGTAATCAAGTCGCGACTCGGCCGCGCTGTCAAATAACTGATGATCGAGGTCTCGATATAAACCGTGGGTTTCATTTTAATCATTGACTGAATTTATCGGGCATGATTACAATAAACCGCAGCGAGAAAAAAGCAGGGCGACCGCCACAATGAGATCGGCGCTCCCGAAAACGGGATGATTGCACGAAGGCAGTCCTGACGCCCCGGACGAGGATCTCGAACCCGGTACTTGGACCCGTGGTCGCGTCGCCCTGCAAAGCATATTCTACTAAATCACCGGCAATTTGTCAATCACTTTTTCAGTTTTAGACAAACATTCTTCGGCTCGGTGAAAAAGCGCAAGGCTTCCAAGCCGCCCTCGCGGCCCAGCCCGGAGTTTTTCATGCCGCCGAATGGCGTGCGCAGGTCACGCAGCATCCAGCAGTTGATCCAAATAATCCCGGATTGAATCGTATTCGCGAGGCGATGCGCGCGCGTCAAATTTTCCGTCCAAATGATGGCGGCAAGTCCATAAGGCGTGCCGTTGGCAAATTGCAAAACTTCTTTCTCGGTATCGAACGGCATGATCGTCACCATCGGCCCGAAAATTTCTTCCTGATTGGTGCGGCAATCGTAGGACAAACCTTCGATCACGGTTGGCTCGACGAACCAGCCGTTTTTGCAGCGGCCTTGCACTTTTGCCCGCTTGCCGCCGCACAAAACTGCTCCGCCTTCTTGTTTGGCCAATTCGATGTAGGAAAGAATTTTCTCCAGATGCGCCATTGAAACGACCGCTCCTAAATTGCTGTCTTCGAGCAAGGGATCGCCGACTTTCAGCTTCTTCGCGCGTGCCACAAAATCATCACGAAATTTTTCGTAAAGCGGACGCTCGACAAATAGGCGCGAGCCGCAGAGACAAATTTCGCCTTGATTGGAAAACGAAGAGCGCAACGTCGTTTGTAGCATCTCTTCGTAATCGCAATCCGCAAAAATAATGTTCGGATTTTTGCCGCCCATTTCCAACGAGAGTTTTTTGAACATTGGCGCGGCGGTTTTGGCGATCTCCACGCCGGTGCGCGTGCTGCCGGTGAAAGTGATCACCGGAATTCTGGGATGCGCAGAGATGGCAGCGCCAACTTTATGGCCGTAGCCATGCACGATATTCAAAACGCCCGGCGGCATTCCCGCCTCGATAC
>JBOHQZ010001074.1:0-2484 GCA_050732275.1 bacterium | reverse complement strand
ACGTTGACGCCGGATTCACTCGACGAGAAAATCGATTTTCTGGCCGCCAATTCTGGCGCGTCGATTTCCAGCACGCAAGGCAATGCGAGTCTCAACATCTTGAGCAAAGATTTCGACGCGGGCATGGCGTTGTTGGTGGATATGCTGAAGAATCCGCGCTTCGACGAAGCGCGCCTGAAACTTTATAAAGAGCGCACGTTGCAAAATATGCAGCGCCGCAACGACCAAACCGCTGCCATCGAAGGCCGCGAGTGGGGCCGCTTGATGTACGGCGAAGATTTTTTCACCAATCATCTTTCCACGAAGCAAAGCCTCGAAAGCGTCACGCGGCAGGAGTTGCTTGATTTTCACAGAAAATATTATTATCCTGCCAATTTCATTCTCGCGGTTTCTGGCGATTTCAATAAAGCCGATTTGCTGAAGCGCCTCGAAAAACATTTTGTCGATTGGAAAAGCACGCGCGCGGCGGTTCCAAAAGTTCCGCGACCGAGCCAGCCGCCGCAACCCGGCATTTACATGGTCAACAAAGACGTCAATCAAGGCCGCATCAGCATTGGCCATTGGGGCGTCGAGCGCGGCAATCCGGATGAATTTGCGCTGGCGGTCATGAATGACATTTTGGGCGGCGGCGGCTTCACTTCGCGCATAACTTCCAAAGTCCGTTCCGATGAAGGTCTCGCTTATAGCGCGGGAAGCAACTTCGGCATTGGCACCTATTACCCCGGCGTTTTTCGCGCCGCGTTTCAGAGCAAAAGCCCGACCTGCGCGCACGCCACGAAAATCGTGCTCGATGAAATTGCTCGTATGCGCACCAAGAAAGTTACCGACGATGAGCTGAAAACTTCTGTCAATTCTTTTATTGAAACTTTTCCGTTGAATTTTGCGACCAAAGCGCAAGTGGTGGGAACTTTTGCCGCGGACGAGTATACCGGCCGCGATCCGCAATATTGGGAAGCGTATCGCGACAACATCCGCAAAGTGACGGCGGACGAAGTGCTGCGCGTCGCGCAAAAATATTTGCAGCCGGACAAGCTCGTCATTCTCGGCGTCGGCAACACCAAAGATATTTTGGCCGGCTACGACAAAGTGCCGGTGAAATTCACGGACTTCGGCTTGGGCGAGCCGAAATCAATTCCGCTGCGCGATCCGCTGACGCTGGCGCCGATGGCGGAGGATGGGAAGTGATTGCGTGTGTGTTCTGCCATTATCGGCAATGCAGAGTGGCAATTCTAAGGATTGCATGTTACGATTATTTTGATTATATTTTTTAAATATTATACTGTAACGATTAGGGAACAGACTATGGATGCCGCACAATTGACACTCCAGCTCCCCAAAACGGAAGTGGCCTTCCTTGAGGAATATGCCGAACGACATAAGGTCACCATCGCGCAGTTGATTGACCTTTTCGTCAAACAATTGCGCTTCGCGGAGCAATATCCATATCACCCTGATATGGGAAAATTCGCCGGTGTCGTTCCAAAGGACGTGGAAGTGCAAAAGTCCTATTACGAATACCTCGAGGCAAAGCACCAATGAAGGTCATGCTTGACTTGAATGTTTTGCTCGACTATTTTCAGAAACGGGAGCCGCATTATCAGCACTCCTCGATTGTGCTCAGCGAAGTTCTCAAGGGAAATTTCGCCGGAGTGGCGCCCGCTCATGCTTTGACGACGATCTATTATATCTCTGCCAAACATGCAACTCGCGAACGCGCCAACGAAATTATCGATTGGTTGCTGGCGCATCTTGAAATTGCCTCTGCGGATAAGTCTGCATTCGCTCGCGCCAGAGATTTGCAAAGCAGCGATTTTGAAGATGCCGTTGTCGCCAGCCTCGCCGAAGCTTCTCAGTGTGATCTCATCATTACCCGCAACGTCTCCGATTTTGCAAACTCACCAATTGCGGCGATGACTCCCGAAGAGTTTGTCAACAGATATGTTTCACAAGACAATTGATTCACAATGCAACCTGTTTTTAGGCAGTTCACGATTTTTTCTTCAAAGCCCAAAACTAAAGCAGTGCCAACTCTTTGCAGACTCAATCATGACGGAGTGTATCAAAACGAAAAATAGGCATGAAATCGGCACAAGATTTTTTGCATATCTTGTAATCTTGATTGTTGGGCTCCCATTTGCGGGTCTCGCCCAAGATTTGAACGACGAACTCTGGGCCGCCGCACGAAAAGGTGATGCATCAGCCGTAAAAGCCTTGCTCGCCAAAGGCGCGGATGTGAATGCCAAGTTTCGCTACAACGCAACGGCGCTTTCGTACGCCGCCGACCGCGGCCATCTTGAAGTCGTCAAAGTTTTAGTGGAGCACGGCGCCGAGTTGAATATCAAAGACACATTTTATAATTCGCCGCCGTTGTCGTGGGCCGCATTTAACGGGCATACTGAAGTCGTAAAATTTCTGCTGGAAAAAGGCGCGGAGGGAAAAGAAACGGCGCTGATGAGCGGCATCGAGAGCAATAATCTCGAAATG
>JBOHQZ010001073.1:0-2488 GCA_050732275.1 bacterium | reverse complement strand
TCGTTTATCCGGCGCAACGTTCCGGCATCATCGTCTTGTGCAATAGCGCGCAAGGCGAAAATCTCATCGTCGAGATTGCGCGACGCGCGCTGGGCGGCAAGGCGTATTGGGATTCGTAAGCATTCGAGAAGTAACACATGAGCAAAGTGTGGATCAAAGCTTGATTGAATTACAGGATAGCTATGACGCCGTAGCAGACGAATACGTGGCGCGTATCTTTCACGAGCTTGAGCATAAACCTCTCGATCGTGAATTGCTCGAACGCTTTGCCGCAAGCGTCCGCAACGCCGGCCCGGTTTGTGATCTCGGCTGCGGCCCCGGCCACGTCGCGCGTTATTTGCTCGAGCGCGGCGTGAATGTTTTTGGCCTCGACCTTTCGCCGCGTATGGTCGAGCAAGCGCGGCAATTAAATCCCGGCATCGTGTTCAAACAAGGCAACATGCTGGCATTGGATGCCGATGACGAAGCCTGGACTGGAATCGTCGCGTTTTATTCCATCATTCATATTCCTCGCGACCGCATGATAGCAGCTTTGCAAGAACTCAAGCGCGTGCTTCGGCCCCAAGGTTTGTTGCTGCTGGCGTTTCACGTGGGCCAAGAAACGCTTCATCGCGAGGAATTATGGGGAAAAAAAGTCTCGTTGGATTTTTTTTTCTTTGAGCGGCATGAGATGGAAGGCTACTTGCGGCTGGCAGGCTTTGAAATCGATGACGTTATTGAGCGGCCGCCTTACGAAGAGGTTGAATACCAGAGCCGGCGCGCGTATATCTTCGCGCGAAAACCGTAGCGCAGACTGCCAGTCTGCATGTGAGGATTAAAATGAAAAAACTCGTGATCGCCATTGTTTGCATTGGCCTACCAATTTTTGGACTTGGCCAAGACACCAAACCGCTCACTGAAAATTCCGAAACACATTATTACGATTTCTGGCCCGGCACGTGGTATCGCGTCGTCAACGGCGAGATGGATACAACTTCCACGCGCTTCAAAGTTTCACGCAGCGTTCATCCTGCCGCCTTCGAGGAAGAGTGGCGCATAGTGATTGACTCAACCACGACGATGCGAGCGACCGCGTTACGAGCGTGGGATAAAACCAATGCGCGCTGGATGTACACCTGGGTGAGCGACAACGGCCTCCATCAAGTTTGGGAAGGGCGAAAAGTGGACGGCAATTGGTACATTTATCGCCCCTTCGATATCAACGGCGACAAATATCTCTCGCGACAGGCGTGGATTCCCGAAGGGCCGAATCGGCTGATGCGAATCAGCGAGAAATCTTACGATGACGGCAAAACCTGGCAGTTGCGCTTCAAAGAGTATTTTGAGCGCACCGATCACGATGGAGAAAATTCTGTTATGGAGAACCCGGAATTTAATCTCGTCCACATCACACTGGCGATGACGAATATGCCGGCGATGAAAAAATTTTATGACGCGGTTTTCAACGCGGACTTGCAAGCCCAGGCCATGTTCGGGACAACTTTGTATCAAGGCAAGCTGGGCGGCATCAGCCTGCTGCTCTGTCCCAACAAAATCGCGCGCGCCAAAGCCGAGCAGAATCGCCACCAGTTGCGTTTCACGGTGAAAGACATCGCCCAAACCATGCGCCTGGCTTTGGCAAACGGCGCGACTCTCCTGGACGAAATTTCGGATCACGACGGCGCGAAAATCGCCTCCGTGCGCGATCCTGATGGCAACTCGATTGAATTCATTCAATGAAGGTTATGACGGGTTTTTCGCTGAATATTTGGAATATTGCCCTTCTGCTGGGAGCGGCGCAAGCGGTGTTTCTGGCCGCGTTTTTGTTCTTTCACCCAAAGAACCAAAGCGCCAATCGGATTTTGGCGGCGTTTCTATTGATTGCTGCGCTCATCATCGCTTCGCCTGAAATCGTCCGGCAATTTTATGCCGTTCTGCCGCATCTCATTGCCTCGACCTTCACGATCACGTTTCTTTTAGGCCCGCTCATTTTTTTCTACGTCAGGCGTCTGCAGGCCGGCATGAAATCACATTTCGCCGTGAACGGCCATAAGGCGCCTAAATATTCGCGGCCTCGTTTCTTGCCTTTTATTCACTTCCTGCCTTTTTGGGCCGGCACGGCGTATTTACTGCCTTTCTATGGGCAGGCCGGTAAAGAGAAAATCGTTTTTTTTCAACGGGTGATCCGCGATGGCCTGCCGTTGGACTTCATGGTCCTTTGGGGGCTGCAATGCTTGCACGTCATTTTTTATTTTGGCGTGATACACCAAACACTCAAAAATCATGCGGAGGCGATCAAAAACTCATCTTCACACCTCGAAAAGATCAGCCTCGCCTGGCTGCGGCGTTTATCTTTGGCGAATGCCGGTGTTTGGCTGCTCTACCTGGCAAGTTTCGTTTTCTATATATTCAAAATCGAAGTCGATCCGTTCGGCATATTGGATTATGTTTTTGGCTATGCCATGTCGGTGTTGGTGTATGCGATCGGGTACATGGGCCTGAAGCAGCC
>JBOHQZ010001072.1:0-2489 GCA_050732275.1 bacterium | reverse complement strand
GCGCCGAGGCCGATGATCCAAACGCCGGCATACGCCTTCTCCCGTTTTCGCGTGGCGACGAAGGCTCGCCCAATTTCGGCGATGACAGCGAGCATGTAGATGAACAGAAACTGATCCACCGCAAACGGCCTGAGCCACGACCAAACTGAAAGCGCGAGGCCCGCGACGGCGAATAGTGAAAAAATCTTCGGGCGCTGCGGATAAGTAATCGCATACATAAAACGCAAACAGGCGAGCGCGAACAGCGTGAACGAGATTTGCGCCAACCGTTTTGCCAGCAGCACGTGCGCCGCACTATCGACGAGATACGGTTGCAGCTCAAAGAAGATGTTGATTGCGGCGAGCACGGTGAGAACGGCATAATACAAATTTATTTTCAGGCACGCATAGAAGGCAAAAAGCAGCAGGTGCAATAGTGCAAAGGCGAGACTAATGCTCATCAACGCAAGCTGATTCGCGGTCACTTTTCTGACAAAGCCGGCACGTTCGGCGTTCATCGCATTCAAGTCGCCGAGCGTGAAACTAAAGGCAGGGCGAAAGCCGGCCCATGCTGGCTTATTGAAAGTCTTGTTGGCGTAACGGATCGCGAGAAGATGGCGGGAGGTGCCGCCAGCACCGATTGAATCACGATTAAAGGTGAGGCTTTGGAGATTACGAAAAGGGGCAAGCTGTTCTCGGCTATCGGCAACTTCCATTGTGCCGAACCGGTATTGCAGTCGTCCATCCAACCAGACCTCGGCGGCCCCGCGCAGCGTCAATGAAAATCCCAGCGGTGCCTCGATCCGCGTTGAATCAACTTCCAACACATAACGAAACCAACCCTGTCCGCGCCAATTCTCGAATGGAAAATTCCCGAAAGGGAGGCGTTGCCAATCGCGGTCATCAAACTCGGGCCGCGCCCACGTTTCTCGATTGGGTTCATCGGCGAGAAAAGCGTAGAATGGCGGATAAATGATTGGACGGTCCGGTTGCGCATGGGACTGCCAAACCGACAGCAGGATAAAAACCAGTGAATAACGGCTTGTCGAATTGAGCATATTTTAGTTTTATGTTGTCTTCCTAATATTATCAGACAAAGTTTTGCAACGAAGGTTTACGCCAAGAGCAAATTTTTTTGCCGGTTGGCGGCCAGCCGAAAAGGTAGGATTTCAACTTGGTGTGCAGCAAAAGAAATTGCTATGGCAACCTTTTGTCCTGGCCGTTTGTCTCATTGGTTAATTGTGCCGTGTTCAAATTGCCAGCTAACCAACGCGGACAAGCTAGGTCACAACCCAAAAGTAACCGCGAATATACACTAATCAACACGAATAAAAATATTCGCGTCCATTCGTGTTCATTTGCGGTTAAAAATTGAAAGAATTCGCTCTCAAGAAATTACCATGCACAGCGAAGGGAAACAGCATGCTCAAAAACTACCTCAAGATCGCGATCAGAAATCTGGTCAAAAACAAAGTCTATTCCTTTTTAAATATTTCCGGGCTGGCGGTCGGCATGGCCGGGGTGATCATAATCACCCTGTACGTGCGAGATGAATTGAGTTATGACCGCTACCACAAAAATGCGGGCAGAATTTATCGAGTCACCATCTCGACCGAGGCGGCTGAAATGCCGAGCTGGATCGGCTCACCGGCGCCACTAGTCCCGGCTTTCAAACAGAAATTTCCGGAGATCGAGGCCTTCGTCCGCATTGATCCCATCGCTTTCAAACGCAAGAGCCTGGTTTCGTCTCAGGACAAAAGTTTTTATGAAGAGGGGTTCGTGCTCGCCGATCCGAATTTGTTTGAAGTGTTCGACTTCAAGCTGTTGCGCGGCGATCCCTCAACCGTGCTCCGCATTCCGACCAACCTGGTAATCTCCAAATCAAAGGCCGAAAAATATTTTGGTGCTGAAGATCCCCTCGGCAAAACGCTTACCTACGACGGCAAAATCGATTTCACCATCAGCGGCGTGATGGAAGATGTTCCCGCCAACTCACACTTCATTTTTGACATGGTGGGGTCGTATGAATATCTCAATGAGTTCTACGAATTTGATGTGCTGAGCCAATGGGGCATGCACAATTTTTACACCTACGTTTTGCTGCGAGAGCACACCGATGTCGCTGCGCTCGAAGCCAAGAGCGCGCCTTTTCTGGCAGAATTGAAGAACGAACCGGCGACCAACGTTCATTTGCAATCGATAACGGATATTCATCTCCGCTCGAAAATCACCCGCGACCCGACGCATCTCGGCGACATCACGAGCCTTTATCTCTACGCCGTCATTGCGGTGGTGATCCTGCTGATCGCCTGCATCAATTTCATGAACCTGTACACGGCGAACGCGGAGATGCGTGCGAAGGAGATTGGCATGCGCAAAGTGCTCGGCGCGTATCGCCGGCAACTGGTATTGCAGTTTCTCAGCGAGTCATTCGTATTCGCCATTCTGGCCTTGCCGTTTGCAATTCTTTTGGCCGAGTTGGCTCTGCCGCAATTCAATCTCATTGCGGG
>JBOHQZ010001071.1:0-2498 GCA_050732275.1 bacterium | reverse complement strand
CGATCCACCATTTTTTTCACCAAGTGCAGGCCGAGTCCGCCGGGCTGGCGCTCTTCCAGCCCTTTGGTCACGTCAACCTCGGTGCTTTTGGTGACGTCAAAACTCTCGCCCCCCGCATCGATCATGGTCACCACCAAATCATTCCCGCGCCGGTCGATGGTGAGCAAAATATCATCGGTGTTGCCGGCGTTATACTTGACCATGTTGGTAAATAGTTCCTCAACCGCAAAATTTATTGCATAAGCCGCGGCCGGATCGATTTGATGGGCTGTTACGAAGGCGGTGATCCATTCGAAGATATCGTCGAGCGCATTGATTTCGCGTTTAAAATTTTTTTCCATGGTTTTCAGCGGATCAGAGTGCCCGGCTCACAGCGGGCGAAGCTAAAGCTTCGCACTCCGGAAGTCTTAGTTCTGCACGTCAAACCATTTTCACGGCAATCATCGCCACATCATCGCTCTGCGCCGTTTTGCCGCGAAAGGTGAGGAGTTTGTCCTTGATGTGCGCGATAATTTTTTCAGCCGGCTCCGCAGCCGCCTCTTGCACGGTTTGCAGCAGGCTCCCCTCTCCAAACATTTCCCCGGCTTGATTGAATGTTTCGGTGACGCCGTCCGTGTAAATCAGGAGCAGATCACCTTGATGGAGCGCGATCTGTTTCTCTTGAAACTTCGCCAATTTGGAAAGGCCGAGCGCCGGGCCGCGCAGCTCGATCATTTGGCACGTTTTCACGGCGTTGTCGTAAAACAAAATCGGATTGTGACCGGCATTCGAGTAACGTAAAACCTCATCCTTGGTATCGAATACCAAAAAGAGCATGGTGACGAATATGTCGCGCGGCGCGATGCGATTGAAGATGGCGTTAAGCTCCGCAAACAAGCGTTCCGGCGATTCGAATTTTTGCGTGATCGAATTGAGAATGCCCTTCACCATCGTCATCACGAGTGCTGCAGACGTGCCGTGCCCGGAAACATCCGCCAGCGCCACGCCGATCTGGTCATCCCCCAAGACAAAATAATCATAATAGTCGCCGCCGACCTCATCGGCGGGATTGAAATAAGCGGCGATTTGCAGCCGCGGATTTGCCGGCGGTTTTTTCGGCAAAAGGCCGGTTTGAATCTTGCGCGCCACCAGCAGCTCCTGTTCCATGCGCTTCTTCTGTAGCGTTTCCGCTTGCAGTTGCGAATTGCGGATGAGCTGCCCGGACTGCGCGGCAATGATGGTGAGCAGGCGCAAATCATCGGCATTAAAAGGCTCAAACGTTTTCTTGTTGGTGACCATCAGCAAGCCGAGAAGCTGCGCTTTGAAGCGAATCGGCACACACAGAACGGTTTTGATCTCCTGGCGTTCCTGCTCAGTGGTTTGGAAGCGCGCGTCGGCGGCAAGGTTTTCGATCATCAACGGCTGCTGGTTTTTCAGCACCCAGCCGGTAATGTTGAAGCCGACTTTGTAAGTCAGCAGACGGCTTCTTTGATCGGCCTGGCGCACGAGCGTTTTCAGCGGCGCGTCTTCCTGTTCCGTCAACAGCAAAATCGAGCCTTGCTCGGCCTTCACTGCTTTGACCGATTTCTCCACGATGATATCTAGCATCTGATCCGTTTCCAACGAGGTGCTCGCCGAGATGGCGAGATCGTTCAGAACGGTAAGCTCCTCCACCGCGGATTTCAGCCGGCGGATTTCATTTTCAAGCTGGGTAATTTTGGCGCTTTCTTTTGGATCCATGACGGTTGTATCGTTCCTTCCCCAACAAAGTGAAACTTCTAAGAAACTGTCACTGCGAGTGGAACTTGGCCTAAGGCCATTCTTTCGGGCAGAAACGGTTGAAAATATGGCTACTAAAAATCAACGACTTAAGGGACCGTTTCTTGAGAGCGCTTTTCAGCGAAGCAGTCTCTTAAAACTAACAGATCGCTTCGGCAAAAAGCGCCTCGCGATGACAAATGGTTTCTCATAGAAAGAATGACTGAAAGTCAAAAGGTGCTGACCGGTCAGTGAATTAAAAAACTTGCTTTCTAAAAAGGTGCAACCAACACAGGTTGAAAAGTTTCAGAAGAGCCGCGCCGGGAAAATCCGTCTGAAAACGCTGTCCTTAAAAATGGATGAAAGACCACCCGCAAGTCCGGCGAGGCCGGAATTCGTCCGCGCGACACTTGGCGGTAATATAATGCACGAATTGGGTCTTGTCAATGATTTTCTTGCAAGAAAATGGTTGACTCTTCGTTCTGGCCTCGCTATATTCCACTACCGTTGAACGTGAGAAGGGACGAGCCACGGACTTGGTTAAAAGCTTTTCCGAGCTTCTTCGGCTCATTTGCTCTATCCTGCACCCGGAGATGCGGTATGATTGGTCACACTATTTCCCATTACAAAATTATAGAAAAACTCGGCGAAGGCGGCATGGGCGTCGTCTACAAAGCCGAGGACACCAAGCTCAAGCGCATCGTCGCGCTGAAGTTTCTGCCGTCGTCCCTCATGGCGAGCGAAGCGGAGAAGACTCGCTT
>JBOHQZ010001070.1:0-2498 GCA_050732275.1 bacterium | reverse complement strand
CCAAACTGCAACAGGAGCCGGTGCAATTGGCGCCGGTGCCGCGTTACGGCGAAGTGACATGGAAAACGCCCATCGAGAAAAACGCGTTTACTATTCCGGTTTCGGAAAAAGTCGATCTGCTGATGGCGGTCAATGCCGCGGCGATGAAAAACGGCGCCAACTTCATCAACTCGTCTCTATTTCTCGTCAACGAGCAAAAATATTTCGCCTCGACCGAAGGCTCGTACATCGATCAAGACGTTCATCGCATCTGGCCGAACTTCACGGTGACGGCCATCGATCCGGCCAAGGGCAAATTTCAAACGCGTAACGCGCTCAGCGCGCCGATGGGCATGGGCTACGAATATCTCGATGTTCGACCCGAGAGCAAAATTGCCGGCGTTACGACGCGCTACAAAAATCATTACGACATGGTCGAAGATGCGATCGCCGCGGCAAAACAGGCGAAAGAAAAGCACGTCGCCAAAACTGTCGAAGCCGGCAAATACGATCTGGTGTTGGATCCGACGCATCTTTGGCTGACCATTCACGAATCGGTTGGCCATCCGCTCGAGCTGGATCGCGTATTGGGTTACGAAGCGAACTATGCCGGCACCAGCTTCGCGACACTCGATAAGTGGCGCTCCAAATCTTTCAATTATGGCAGCAAGCACGTCAACTTGTTTGCGGATAAAACGCAATCCGGCTCGCTCGGCGCCGTCGGGTACGACGACGAGGGTGTGAAGTGCAAGGGCTGGGATTTAGTGAAGGACGGCATTCTGGTGAATTATCAAGCCATTCGCGACCAGGCGCACATCATCGGCGAGAAAGAATCGCACGGCTGCTGCTACGCCGACAATTGGGGCTCGGTGCAATTTCAACGCATGCCCAATGTCTCGCTCGCACCCGGCAAAGAAAAGCTCTCGGTGCAAGATTTGATCAAGGGCGTGGAAAAGGGCATCTACATCATCGGCGACGGCTCCTATTCCATCGACCAGCAGCGCTACAATTTCCAATTCGGCGGCCAGCTCTTTTATGAGATCAAAAATGGCGAGATCGCCGGCATGCTGCGCGACGTGGCGTATCAATCCAACACGCAAGAATTTTGGAACTCGTGCGCGCAGATTTGCGACGAAAGCGACTACAGTTTGGGCGGCTCTTTCTTCGACGGCAAGGGCGAGCCCGGACAAGTCAGCGCCGTCTCGCACGGCTGCGCCACCACGCGTTTCAACGGCGTCAATGTCATCAATACGGAACGGAAGATATAGTAGCAGTTGCAGAAGCAGTAGCAGAAAAACTGAGTGCTACTGCCGCTGCTACTGCCACTTTTTAAAATCATCGGCATTACTTGACAACATTTATTCAATAAGGGTCATGCAATATGTCACTCTTAACCAAAGACCAGGCGCGCCGGATTTTGGAAAAAGTCCTGAGCCATAGCAAAGCCGAGGGCTGCGAGGCGAATCTGAACGGCAACGTTGGCGGCAATATTCGCTACGCCCGCAACACGGTGACCACCAGCGGCGTGCAAAATAATTCCACCCTTGCCGTGCAAGCCAACTTCGGCAAAAAGAGCGGCACCGCGACGATCAATGAATTTGATGATGCTTCGCTGGAAAAAGTCGTGCGCCGCGCCGAAGAGCTTGCCAAGCTCGCGCCGGAGAATCCGGAGTTTGTCGAATTTTTGGAGCCGCAAACGTATCTGGAATCCAAAGCTTATTTTGACAACACCGCGAAAGTCACGCCGGAATATCGCGCCCAAGCTGCGACGAACAGCATCCAACCCTCGCGCGCCAAGAACCTGATCGCCGCCGGTTTCTTGCAGGACAATGCCTCCTTCCAAGCCAAGCTCAATTCCAAAGGCTTATTTGCCTATCATCAACAAACTGATGTCAATTTTTCCGTGACGGTGCGCACCAACGATGGCACCGGCTCGGGATATGTGACGCGCGATTACAACGATGTGGCCAAATTGGATACCGGCGCCGCCTCGCAAATTGCTATTGAAAAAGCCGAGATGTCGAAAAATCCCGTTGCCATCGAGCCCGGCAAATACACCGTCATTCTCGAGCCGGCGGCTTCGATCGGTTTGCTGCAAAACATGATCTTCAGTTTCAACGCGCGCCAGGCCGATGAAGGCCGCAGCTTCATGGCCAAAGCCGGCGGCGGCACCAAGCTCGGCGAAAAAATCGTGGACGAACGGGTGACGATCTATTCCGATCCCACTCATCCGGAGGTGCCCGCGGCTTGCTGGGCTGGTGATGGGCGGCCATTGGAAAAAACCGTGTGGGTAGAAAAGGGTGTGGTCAAAAATCTGTTTTATCCGCGTTACTGGGCGCAGAAGAAAGGCGTAAAGGCCACGCCCGCTCCGGCCAACGGAATCATGGAGGGTGGCACCGCCACGCTCGAAGACCTGATTCGCGACACGCAGAAGGGCATTTTGGTGACGCGCACGTGGTACATCCGCGCCGTCGATCCGCAGACGCTGCTGTACACCGGCTTGACGCGCGACGGGTTGT
>JBOHQZ010001069.1:0-2502 GCA_050732275.1 bacterium | reverse complement strand
TGATACTGTCCGATGTCGCTATCGCAAAACGTGCAGCAATAAGCTCTTGATCGGCGAGAGAAAAATGCAGATCGGGAATTTGCAATTGCGAGGAGACAAGATTGTAGTGAGTCTCGGCGCGCAGGCTTAATCGTGGCGGGAAAATAGAATTGTTTTCGCCCCAATACATTCCGCTGCTGTCAACGGCCATCTCCACTTTTGCCGCAACTGAGTCGCCGCGCATCGCACCGCCAATTTCGGCCTCGATTCTCGTCAGCAAGCGAAACGGCGCGCCTTGCCCAATCGGAATTGAAACGTAATTCAAGCTTGCCGGATCGCATTGCAGCTTGATATTGCCGCTGAAATTGGCTTGGCGATCCACTTCGATTTGGTCGACTTCCAAATTGAGTGGACCGAGCGCAACCCGCTGCGTATCCGCCGCTGAAGCGAGCATGGCAAAGATTTTGAGATCATTCACGCGCAAGGTTTTCAGATGGATCGAAATCGGCAAGCCTGCTGTTGCCGTGTCGCTCGGCGCTGTGGCGGTATCCGCGAAAGCGGCGAGAATCACATCAAGATTGGAGGAGCTATCCGGCGCTTGGCGATAAATGAAGGTGGGTTGCTCGAATGTGACGTCGTCAATATCGAAACGGCGCGACAGCAGCGAGCGCCAACGATAGGCAAATTTGATTTTCTCAATTGCCAACGGAAAGCCGCCCCATTCCGGCGCCAGCGTGCTGTCGTGATTCGCTCCGCCAATGACGATCTTATTCAGCTCGAAGCCGGAGAACAAATTGAAATCGAGGCGCTCGATCTGCGCGCGAATGCCGTATTCATCGGCCAAATAGGAGATCAGCAACGCCTTGAGCCGTTCCGGCGGATATTTGGCTTTGACATAGAGTGTCAGCCCGATGATTGCCACAACGAGCACAAGCAGAACGGCGAGAAGAATTTTCGCGAGTCGGTTCATTTTCAAGAGGGTACAACGCCGATGAGCCGCAACCAACAGGTATCAACTCTTTAACCGCGAATGAGCGCAAATTTACACGAATAAAAGTATTAGCGTTCATTGGCGTTGATTCACGGTTAAAAAATATTTTATAGAGACTAATCCAGACGGGTCGTCTGGCTGCGCCCGTAGGGGTTACCGCTGCCGATCACGCTGGAGATTCCACTTCACCCAATCGCTGTTTTCGTCGCGGTCGGTCCTCTTAAAATTGCTGACGGATTTGACCTGCTTGTTGGCGCCGATAGTAATCTGTTGATACGAACGCACGAGATAAACCCACTCCTCCATCGTGATCTGTGTCGGGCCCGGCACTTGAATCGGGCCTTGCACTTGGGTCGGCTTGATAGTTTGTGGCGTCAAGGAACTCATCTTTTCCGGCACGTTGCTGATCTTCACCTCGCCGGTGTAAACTTTCAGTTGCGTCTCCTGACTCGCCGAGTCTTGATGCACGCGAAAAACCGTGCCAGTGATCGCCGCGCCCGCGATGTCCGACGACACCTCGAAACTCGAGTTGGCGTCCACGGATTTCACCTTGCCCCAAATATCGCCGTCCTTGACTTTGATCTGCGTGGCGATCTTTTTCTCTTTGGTTTCCTCGTAAAGCTTCACAATATCGATCGTCGTTTGCGGCGCCAGGCGAATGAGATCCAATTGCGACAGCTTCATCTCCGCGCGCGATTGCAAGAGCGTGCGCACGCGGTCGCCGCCGAGCACGTTAGTTTGCACCTGCGCGCGAATCCAATCCGGATCCTGCACTTGTTTCTTCTTGACGCTGCCTTCGACGACGGTAAACAACCCCTTCTTGGCGCCGTCAGGCTTCGGGCTGCTCCCAGTTTGTTGCGGCGCCCAAGACCTGGCCGCCAGCGAAACACCGACGAGCAAGGCAATAAACAACATGTGGCCTTTTTTGTTCATATTCGTTTTCCTCACAAGATTTTTAAACAGCTTGATGCTGTCGCAAGTTATCTGCGAAGCTTAACACTTCCTTTGCTCTCTCTTCATCAAGTGTATTGACAATCGAAAACAACTGCTGCAGAATTTGCTTTTTGTGTTTTGCGTGTGCCTCGTAGACGATGGATAGTTTTCCAGGCGGCAGAGCGCAAAGAGCAAGCGTCTGTCCCTCGTCATCAACAAACTCGACTTCATATTCGCCATCAGGATAACACTCTACGACTGTGCCCTGTGCTCCTTGAGTCAAGTTGAATTCGGGCAAATCACTTTTCAGTTCGACCACATCAAATAAATCAGGTTTATTCATGACTATTTCCTCACAATGAGAGTTGTTAAACGCGCTTCTTTCATGCCCGATGGAACGATCCAACACGTCCGGACCATGACTTCATTTCCCGAAGCCCCTTTAACAGGGATGTCAACAACATATCGTTGATCATGTTTATCGACTATTCCTTCAGTAGCTTCTGCATCGAAGGCTTGAGATTCAATTTGCAATTTAAGATTCTCATAGTTTTGCGCGTCACAACCCAAAGCGCTTTTGAAAACTCTTGCCTTGTGTC
>JBOHQZ010001068.1:0-2503 GCA_050732275.1 bacterium | reverse complement strand
GTATATGAGCACTACAGTGATGAGCAATTCCGTGGAGGCGAAGGACAAACTACGACGCACAGGCAGCAGCCCAAATCGCAATGGAGTTGCCGGAACGGTTCGTAGCCTGCAAACAAAAAATAATGGACGGCCCAAAAGTGGCGGTGGCAGTCCAAAGCTCAACGGAATTACCGAAACGGTTCGCAGCTTACAAACCAAAAGCAGTGGACGGCCCAAAAGCGGTGGCGGCAGTCCAAAGCTGCACGAACCTATTGGAACGATTCGCAGCCAGCAAGCCAAAAGCAGTGGACGGCCCAAAGGCAGTGGTGGCACTTCCAAACTCAACGGAGCTATCGGAACGGCTCGTGGTCTGCAGACAAAAAGCAGTGGACGGCCCATAGGCGGTGGCGGCAGCCCAAAGCTATACGAAGCTGTTGAAACGGTTCGCAGCTTGCAAGCACTCGGCAATGGCCGGCCCAAAGGCGGTGGCGGCAGCCCCAAAATTGCCGCGGCCTATAATTCATTCGGAAATGACTGCATACGGTTAGCCGCTCAGCAGTCGGCTTTGCTCGATACGGCAGTCGTTATTAATAGCCGGGCCATTGAATATGATCCTGACGACCCCGGCCTCATGGTCAATTTGGCTATTACCAACCTGATAAAAGGCGATACGCTCGCCGCCAGCAATCTGTTTGTCATGGCGTTTGTGTTGTGCGAAGATAATTTCGATCAACTTTATGCGCTCATGGGATTGAAACACGGCCAGGTAAAATATCCGCACGAGAACCCGCTACACAAGGCCGAAGCGATTTTGCGAGCCGCGGTCGCAAACAGTATAACGAAAGCCGGCGCCGAAGCAGACGCGGAGGCCTTCATGCCGGAAGAGGCAAAAGAGTTTCTGTATATCAAACGCAATGACGCCGGGGAAAAATAATCTTGATAAGCTCATGCCAAGAAAAAACTCTCTGGTTGCTTTGTTGGTTCTCGGGGCCGCGGCGATGCTTGCCGTGCTATTGGCAAAAACGCCCGCGGCCCGCACCTTAGAAAGCGCGTCACTTGAGCGCCGCTTTACCTACCGGGGTATATACAGCGCCGACTCGAGCATCGCACTGGTTTTGTGGGACAAGCCATCGGAGAATAAAATCGAGCTTGGCCGCCAATTCAGAAAAACGATTGCAACCGTGATCAACGGTTTGGCGAAAATGCAAGCCCGGGTTATTGCGGTTGATTTCTTTTTTGAAGAAAAGAAGGACTCGCTTGTCGACGGCCTGCTGTGTACGGCCATCACAGGAACGCCAAACGTCACAACGGCGTTCATGCATTATGACGATGTCATGGAGCCTAAAGAGGTGGCAGCTCATAGGGCGAGGGCGGCTCACACCGTTGATGACTATCGCGACTTTCTCGTGGCTCTGGACAGCGTCAAGCTGATGCCGGGATTGCGCCATCTGCAAGCCCGGCTTGGCCACGCCGTTTTTCCTTACGACACGCTCACATATAAAGTGCGTTCTTTGCCGCTTTATATCAGGAGTGATGCGCCTCGGGCCGCTTTAGCCTTGGAAACCGCTAAAATAGATTTGGGAATCACGGATCAAGAGATAAAAGTCAATGACGGCAAATTAGTGCTTTTTCCCGCCGGTAGAGAGCCGGTTCGCATTCCTATAAATAAATTCGGCGAGTACGACATCAATTTTCTGGGCACTGAAGAAGCTTTTTCCCGCCAGCATTCTTTGCACGAGGTTTATAGTTTGTGCCAAAGCGTGCTTGCCGATTCCGCCAGACACGTGGTGCACCCTGATTTTACGAATAAAATCGTATTTATCGGCAGTACGATAGATCTTGATAAATTTGCCACTCCATTTTCCAGCTCGCTTGCAGGTGTCTTTATTCACGCGAATGCCGTGGATAATATTCTGCGCGAGCAATTTTTAATCCGGCTGCCGCAGAATTTTGAGTGGGGAATTCTGTTCGTTGTTGGTGCCTTGCTCTTTTGGCTTTTCTCCAGATACAAGCTGGCAACGCAAGGTATCGGAGTCATCCTGGTTCTGGCGGGATATACGGCGCTGACGTTCGTGCTCTTCGAGCGCGCGCGGATTGTGGCGCCACTGGTTTTAGTCATTTCTTTTGCCCTGCTGGCTTCGGCCATGCAAGGCGTCAGCCTCCACCTAGCGGCTTTGCAACGGCAAAAAATGATCAAGCGGCGCATCCGCGAAATTGTCGATACCCGTACGCAATTAAGATTGCAAAAGCAGTTCAATACCTTGGTGCCTTCCCCGCATTATTACTTTGCCATCGACTCCCGCGAAGATCGTGATGAATACACTTTCATTCATTGGCTAAAATTCGTTGAACCCGGCGACCGCGGCATTTCGCCGTTCGAGCCGGAGATCAAAGTGTCTTTGCCCATCCATCGGAACGAGATCAACAAGCTCGAGCATGATATTCAGAAGCTGTGGCAAAGATATTCGCAAGGGATCGAGGCCTCGGCGAAAAGCACGGCCAATCTTGGCGAAGAGCTTAAAAA
>JBOHQZ010001067.1:0-2511 GCA_050732275.1 bacterium | reverse complement strand
GCACGGCTATGCCGCTCATTAAAAAGGTCATTGCCACGATTCGCGGCAAAGGCATAGCCGGCGCCAAAATCAAGCTCCCCAGCGGCGCCGAAATCTCCGTGGACAACGCCAGTCCCGAAGAAATCGAGAAAATTCTCAAGGCGATGGAGAAGAAGTAGGATGATAGCCTTGAAAAGCCTTTATCATCAGCATTCGGAAAAAGAATGTAGGAAAAAGAATAAATTGCCATTGCTTTTTTAAGCGATCTTGGTTAACTTGACATAAACTAAGCAGTCATGAAAAATAGAAAGGAAAGATCATGGCGACAGTTGTTGAAACCTGGGCCGGCCTTGAAGAGCCGTTCCTGACGACAGAACCCATCGAGCCGTCATTGAAGCCGGTGCCGCTACCAAACCAATTGACTTTCGAGCAAGCCAATCAAGTGGCAGCGGGAAGAATTTTCGAGCTTATCGAAGGGAGGATCGTTTACAAAATGCCGGATGATAAACATTCAGACGTGCAGGGATTGCTATGCACAGAATTGGGTATCTATTTCAAAGCTAACCCGATCGGCCGTGTGCGTCCCGAATTTATGCTTCGCCTTTGGCCTGACAACAAGTATGAAAGCCGTATGCCGGATATTTCAGTCATCCTAAACGAAAGTTTTAAAGAAGAACGCTATGGAACTCGCGCGCCGGATGTGGCGATTGAAATTGTTTCGCAATACGACCGTTGGAATGATCTCTTCGCGAAGGCTGAGTTGTATTTGGAGAAAGGCAGTCGCGTCGTTTGGATCGTTGATCCTTACCAAAAAGGTGTGATGGTAATTACTTCTAATGAACGAGTTTGGGTAAGCGGCATTCTTACTTGCCCGGAAGTTCTTTCTGGTTTTTCCATTAACGTGCAAGACATTTTCTCGTGGCCTTCAGCGCCAGCGAAGACAGCGGAATGAAGTCTTTGTGAACAATCTCTCCAATCTCAACCATCCAAGCAACCAGCAACCAGTCGAATCCCGACGCGTCGGAACATCCAGTCGAAGCGCAGCGAAGATCCCGATTTATCGGGACGACCAGAACTGGCAATTCTGGATCGACCGCGGCGGCACGTTCACGGATTGCCTCGGCCGCTCTCCCACCGGTGAATTGAAATTTGCCAAAGTTCTTTCCTCTGATCACGCGCCACTCGAAGGTATTCGCAAAATTTTTGGTTTGTCAAATCATGATCCCATTCCACCCTGCGAAGTTAAAATGGGGACAACCATCGCCACCAACGCTTTGCTCGAGCGCAAAGGCCGATCGCATGCACTTTTGATCACGCATGGTTTCGCCGACGTCCTGCAAATCGGCACGCAGCAGCGCCCCGACATTTTTCAAATTTGCATCGTCAAGCCCTCGGTGCTTTATCAAACCGTCGTCGAAATTGACGAACGCATTTCGGCTACTGGTGAAACTTTACGTTCTCCCGATCTCCAACAGATTCGGCAACAACTGCAAAGTCTCCTCGATCAGCGCATCGACAATCTTGCTATCGTTTTTCTGCACGGTTTTGCTTTTTCGCAACATGAGAAAATGGTGGCGGAGTTGGCGCGCGCGCTCGGTTTTCACCACGTTTCTTGCTCTTACGAAGTTTGCCCGGAGATTGGCCTCACCGGCCGCGGCGATACGACGACCGCCGACGCGTATCTCACACCATTACTCTTGACGTATTTGCGAATTCTGCAAAATCAACTTCCCGGCTCCCAAATCAAAATGATGCAATCCAGCGGCGGTTTGATTGAAGCGGGCCGGTTTCGTGGCCACAACGCCATTCTCTCCGGCCCGGCGGCCGGCGTCGTGGCATGTGCGCGACTTGGCAGTTGGTTCGGCTTTCCCCAAATCATCGGTTTCGATATGGGCGGCACCTCGACCGATGTGTCACGCTATGATGGGGAATTTGAGCGCGTCTACGAGACCGTCACCGCCGGTGTCCGCATCAAAGCGCCGATGCTGTCGATTCACACCGTCGCCGCAGGCGGCGGCTCGATTTGCAAGCTCGTCGCCGGCCGGTTGACCGTCGGCCCGGAAAGCGCCGGCGCCGATCCCGGCCCGCTGTGTTATAATTTAAAAAATGCCGAAGCCAGCGAATTGACCGTCACCGATGTTAATCTCTTCCTCGGGCGGTTGCTGCCGGAGAATTTTCCTTTTCCATTGAATCACGCGCGCGTCGTTAAGAAAATAGAAGAAATTCAACAGCAATGCCTTGCCGAAGGACAAAATTTGAATGCCTACCAAATCGCCGAAGGTTTTCTCGAGGTGATCAACTTGAACATGGCGCAGGCCATCAAAGAGATTTCTGTAGCGCGCGGACACGATGTGCGCGAATACGTGCTGTGTTGTTTCGGCGGCGCCGGTGGGCAACATGCTTGCGCCGTCGCGCGGCATTTGGGCATACGGCGCATTCTGTTGCACCCATTCGCGGGCGTGCTCTCAGCCTATGGCATCGGCTTAGCGGATACAATTTGGGAAGGCTCTGCGCCCGTGGCGCGATTGACAC
>JBOHQZ010001066.1:0-2511 GCA_050732275.1 bacterium | reverse complement strand
TCTATAAATCGATCCCCGGCTTAAACGTTGATGGCAAACGCGTCGTCGTTAATCCAAAGACCGGCGCTACCTCCGTGCCAGGTCTTTTTGCCGGCGGCGATTGCATCAACGGCGGCGGCGAAGTGGTGGATGCCGTCGAGCACGGCAAGATCGCGGCGCGCGGCATTTTGCAATATCTGACGCAATCGAATCATTAGAGCGGTATGAAAATAGAACATCATCCAAGTCAACAAACGGCCGCCGAGAGCCTCGATTTCGCGCAAATTTGCGGCTTTGGGCAACGCCTCGGCGCATTCATCATCGATTTGATATTGCTTTGGATTGTGGGGAAAATCCTAGGTTTTTTCTTTTTTGAGCCTTTTACACGTATGGGTGAATGGGGCGTTTTTGTAGGACTCGCCATCGCGCTACTTTATTTTGGCATATTTAACAGTGCCGCCAGACAAGGCCAAACTCTTGGCAAATTCTGGATGCGCATCGAAGTTGTTGATCGTAACAGCAGGCCGATTTCGCTGAAAAAATCTTTTATCAGATCTGCCGTCATGATCCTCCTTCTTTGGAGTGTTACGATCATGCCGTTATCGAATTTTTTCAGTTCAACAGTTTTGTTGGGCATTACTTTTAAGGTTTTATCTACCAGCCTTGCACTGATGCTCGTCTTGTTTTATATCTTCAATCGCCAGACGCGCCAATCACTGCACGATTTGGTGGTAGATTCTTATGTCGTTGAGTGTTTGCCGACGGGCCCTATCAAAGCGCCGCCGATTTGGAAAGGCTATTTTGTTATCTCCGTGCTTTTAAGTATTGGCTTGTCAATCGTCATGCTGTTGCTTCCTAATCAGGAAAAATCTTATGGTATTTTTTCTTTGCGGATGAAGGCGCCTTTAATTAAAGCGAAGACGCTTGCACTTAATACAGCTATACGCCGAAATCTAAACGTTCATCAGGCAACAATAACTGAAATAGGTATAAATCAGCAGAAAGAGAAAAAAATAGAAGTTCTACTTTGGCCGAAAGATTTTCCAAAGGATCAAGAAACCATCACAGAAATTGGTGAAAAAATTGTTAAGCTCTATTTGGGCGAAAAGCCGATGACGGAAGATTTTTGGATCGTTATGACCTTCAAATATGGTTACGATCTTGGTATCGCTGAAAAGTTGTCGAGCTATACGCATTCTCGAAAAGTCTCAAAACAAGACCTCATTTGAATCGAGTCAGCAAATGCTTTTGAAAATCATTTATCGTTTGGCGTTTTATTCCGTATTTCTGCTGCCAACCTTTCTTTTTGCCGCCTTGCAAATCAAGTCAATATCTCCAAAGTCACACTCGATGGCCGCCAGCCTCGCGCCGGAAATCAAAATCGAGTTTGAGGCGCCGGTCGATCCCACGACGATCAACCCCAACGCCATCTTGATCTTTGGCCGTTGGACCGGCGTTATGCCCGGCGCCTTTCGTCTCGAAGATGGCAATCGCCAGGTTCTTTTCACTCCGGCAAAAAAATTTTCCGCTGGTGAATGGATTACTGTCGCCGTCTCGAAACGTGTGAAGAGCGCGACCGGCGACACGCTCACACAAAGCCACACTTGCAATTTCTGGACAGCGGCAGGGCGCGGCGATATGACGCTGCGATTAAAGAGCGAGCTGCCGGTGCGATTTCCCAACGAACCGAGAGTGAGAACGTATGGCGCTTATGCCGGCGACTTGAACGGCGACGGCTATCATGATTTCACTGTGCCCAATGAAGACGCGAATGACCTACGGGTGTATCTCAACGACGGCAAAGGTAATTATGCTTTTTCTTCGCGCCACCCCCTTCCCTTTCCGGCGCGGCCGAGCACGAACGAAGGCATGGATTTTAACGGCGATGGGATCACCGATTTTGCGGTGGGCAACATTCGCGGCCACGCGGTGAGCGTTTTGTTTGGCGACGGCCGCGGCGGGTTTCTGGCTCCTGCCAATTATGCCGTCGGTCTCGAGCCGCGCGGCTTGAGTGTGATGGATTTGGACGGCGACGGCGATATGGATATCGTCACCGCCAATCGCGTCGGAAATAATCTTTCGATTCTCTACAATAAAGGTGATGGTACATTTTTGCCGAGCCGGCCGTTCGAGGCCGGTGGCCAAAATGAAACCGCGTGTGTTGCCGCTGATGCGAATGAAGACGGCATTCTCGATCTGTTCGTCGGCGCGTTTGGCAGCAAGGAAATGATTCTCTTGTTGGGAGATGGCAAAGGCAATTTGACGTTCTCGACGAAAGTCAACTGCGGCGGCAGCCCGTGGATGGTTGCAGCCGGCGATATGGATGGCGATGGGCACATTGACGTCGTGGCGGCCAACGCCGTCGAGCACAACGTCGCTGTTATTCGCGGCGACGGCACGGGCCGACTCTTGCCCGCGGAAACTAAACCGGTCGGCAATTTTCCGCTGGCCATCGATCTGGGCGATTTGAACGGCGACGGCGATCTCGATCTCGTCACCAGCAATTATGGCGGCCTCAATTGGACGCTTTAC
>JBOHQZ010001065.1:0-2526 GCA_050732275.1 bacterium | reverse complement strand
GCGATTAACCAGAATAATTGAGCGGAAAGGAGAAGATTATGTATTCGACTAATTTCGATTATTATCAACCGAAGACGCTCAATGAAGCGCTGAAGCTGCTCAAGCAGCATGGCAAGAAAGCCAAGATACTCGCGGGCGGCCACAGCTTGTTGCCGGCAATGAAACTGCGCCAAGCGTTGCCGACAGTTTTGGTGGATATCGGCAAGCTCAAACTTTCCGGCATCAAAGCGACGAAGACGACGATCAGTATCGGCGCGTTGACAACGCACGCTGAAATTGCTGCCTCGAAAGTGTTGATGAGCAAATGCCCGATTCTCAGCGAAGCCGCGCTGCAAATCGGCGACACCCAAGTGCGCAATCGTGGCACCATCGGCGGCAGTCTCGCGCACGCCGATCCCGCCGCTGATTTGCCGACCGTGATGATGGCGCTCGGCGCGAAGTTTGTCACCAGCAGCAAACGCAGTATCGCCGCCGACAAATTTTTCGTCGATCTCTTCGCCACCGCGCTGAAATCCGGCGAAGTCTTGACCGAGATTCAAGTGCCAATCATGGCGAGCGGCACCGGCGGCGCGTATGTGAAACATCGCCACCCCGCCTCGAGTTACGCTGTCGTCGGCGTTGCCGCGATTGTCGGTGTGAAAAACAGCAAATGCTCGCATGTCAGTGTTGTGGTCGGCGGTGCGACGACGAATCCGATTCACGCCGTTGCAGCGGAAAAGGCGCTGATGGGAACGTCACTCGATGACGCTGCTATTTCTGCGGCTGCCGCGAAAGTTGCCGATGCGATTAGTGACCCGCTCGGTGATATTTACGCCTCTGGCGAGTATCGCACGCATCTGGCGACGGTGCTGGCTGGTCGGGCGTTGAAGCTGGCAGCGGAGAGGGCGTCGTAGCCCAGTCGGCCCGACTGGGTTTTGTTGAGATGAAATGATAACCGCGGAGCAAATACGATTCGTTTTTTGCTCCGCGGCTTTATTTTCGAAATGAAGTTTTGTTTAAATCCTTCTTGCAAATTGCGGAATTAGGTTGTAATTTGACATAGCCCTTTTAAAACGGAGGTGCAACCATGACGCATGAAGCCATCATAGAAAAAGTCAAAAAGAAATACGCCGGTGCCGACGAAGCAACCATTCATGCCGTGCTGCAAACTTTGCAAGATGACAAAGTGGATTTGCGCTGGCCAGATTTGTCATCAGTTATGGATGTGGCAAAGAAGCCGGCTATAACTTCCAAGCCGCCGCTTCAATTTTTCGGAGAAAATCTTTCCCCCGAAGAGTATCGTAAGCTCTCTTTAGACGAACGCGGCGACCTCAAACAACGATTGAAAGAGCAAAATCGTGAATGGCTTGAAGAAAAATTTTCCACCTTAAACGTTGCATGGATCATGGTGCTCGATGGAAAAATTATTGCTTCCGGGGACGGCCTGCAAACTTATCCTCGAGTGGAACAAATTCGTGAAATGAGCTCACGCTACGGTAAACGTCCCTTCATTTTTGTCAACGATTTATTTCTGGCTATCGAGGAAAGCGGCATGACGTGGCATCAAACAGCCTATCGTAACGATTTTTATCCGACCGTTCCAATCACATTACGCGCTGCTTCGGGTTCGGTTGCTATTGCCGCTGATTTTGATGCTGGCTCCGCTTCGAGTTTTGTCGATTATGATCTTCTTCTTGCGCATGCCATTATCGAACCCCGAGAAGAGGAAGAAGCGGAAAGCGCAGAACACCTTGGCCAGATTTTTAAATTTGTCAATAAGCCAATTACCGTAGAAGTAAAATTGCCCTCTGGGGAGGTGCTCTATTATCGAGAGCTAATCATCGTATGTGTAACCAAGTGGAAGCAAAGTCCTTTCGTCCGTATCAATCCCCGCCGCACCGCCCTTGCTGGACGCGATATTTTCTTGGAGTTGCAACCCAGCGTCACGTTGGACTTCGCCAACCGTCGCACCACGATCTCAGCGCCAACAACGGCTTGAATCGCACATATTGGGCGGCTTCCCGAGGTTTTTGCGCCACGCCGTTTTTAGAACAAAACCCTTGCATCCCACTGAAAGTTTGTTTATCTTCGCCTTTGTCCGTTTGCCCGGTATGGCGCCATTGTCTTTAAAAGCGTCCTCAACTTTGGGCTGATTCTGCGCGCGACGCTTGCCTGAGTATCTAATCAAAATTTTCACTCATTCAATTTGCCCCGACCTGATTTTTCCTTGTTCTATAGGGAAATCGAAGTTGGGCGCTTCACCAACAACTGGTCCAAAACTATTACGACCGAGGAGGAGTGCATGATACCTGCAAGCTTCGATTACGTTGCTCCCAAAACCATCAGCAAAGCGATTTCTCTGCTCAAGCAGCACGGCGCGAAAGCGAAAGTGCTGGCTGGCGGACACAGCCTTTTGCCGGCCATGAAACTCCGGCTGGCGTCGCCGAAAGTTCTCATCGACATCAACCGCCTGCCCGGATTGGATTATATCAAAGAATCCGGCGGTTGGCTGCGCATCGGCGCGCTCACGCGCGAGTCGGCGCTCGA
>JBOHQZ010001064.1:0-2528 GCA_050732275.1 bacterium | reverse complement strand
CCCTTTTGCCGGCTGCTGCCCATTCTCCTCGCCGCGTGCGCCAATCTCTTCGCGCAGCCCGTGGAATTGAGCGGCCTCGTATTTGACGAGGCTGCCTATATGAACCGCAACAACAAATCTCTCTATAACCCGCACAATCGCTTGCTCAATCTTCATGATCGCCGCAACGTGCTGGCGGCAGATGTCTATGCCGGCTTTCATCTCACTTCCTGGCTGGCCTTGCGGTCTACGTTGCAAATGCGTCTTGAAAACGAACGTGATACTCGGTCGCGACTGGCACTCCGCGAACTCTTTTTCAAATTTTCACCAACGAGTGCGCTTGATTTTACCTTTGGCCGCGCCATTCTCAAGTGGGGCACCGGCTATGCCTATAATCCGACCGGCGTGATCGAACCGCGACGCAATCCCTCTGATCCATCAGATCGGCTGCGCCAATTTCGCGGCCTGGATTTGGCGCAAGCCGATTTCTATTTCCGCGCCAGTTCGCTCACGTTGGTTTATCTGAACACGCTGCAAACGGGCAGCAAATGGCAACTGGCCGACGATCATCGTTTAGCGATGCGCCTGTCCACACTGTTTCGCGGGTTCGATGTTTCATTGATCGGCTTTTGGGAAAAGTCGCATCGCGGCAAGGTCGGTTTCAATTTTACCAAAGTGCTCGGCGAAGCGTTGGAGATTCACGGCGAATTTCTCGGCCAGCGCGGCTCCGAAGCGCCGCAACATCTCATCATCACAGCCAATACGCCGGACACGCTGTTCCGCTTGCCACCGTATGCGCCATTGCACGAGCACAAACGCCGATTGTTTGGCAAATATCTCGCCGGCTTTCAATACACGTTCGGCGCCAAGGCCAATCTGGCGGTGGAATATTTTCACAACGATGAAGGTCTGAGCGATGCGGATTGGCAGCGTTTTCTCGACTATCTTGTTTTTAACAATCGCCAACTTTCCAATCCGCATTGGAATAGCCCGCAAGGCCATCTTGCCGCGGCTAATGTGCTGTGGTCGGCCGGCGTGCTTTCCACCACCGGCGGCACGCGCGATTATCTGTTTGTCCGGCTTTATTCTGCTGACTTGGCTTCGCCCCGAATCTCCGGCGAGCTGAGCGTCCTCGAAAATTTGCACCAAGCCTCGGCGGTGGTGATCCCGGCGCTCTCGGTTTATCTGGGCCGCGAAATTTCCGCCTACCTGCGCTGGAGCGGATTTTTCGGAAAACGCGAATCGGAATTTGGCGGTTTATTGTACCGCAGCGTGACCAATATCGGCATGACATGGAAGTTTTGACTTTTACGAAATAATTGTCTAACTTGTTTGGATGTTCTTATCCCAACGCAGGTAAGCTACAACCAAAAAGGTTTTTACAAAATTGTCTCCACCGGATAGAAACGACCCAACAGATGAAAAGCAAAAGCATTGGACAAAATAATTTAGAGACAAAATGATTCAATATTTTTATAAAACAATCATTTTGTCATTAAAAACTCTTTGCTTTCTTTGCACAAATTTGACTCGTAAGTGGACCAAAGTAAAACATGTTGATCGAGCTCGCCGTCTTCAAAGAGCGCCTGCGTTGCGCCTGGCAATGGAAACAAATCCGGGCGCTGCTCGTCGCCGACACCCTGATTGCGCTCTTGCTGTTTGCTCTTGACACCGCCGGCGGGGGCAGTGCGAACCGCTGGCGCACCCTCGCTGCTAATTTACTTTTCAGCCATGCCATCGGCACCTCGATTTATTTTCTGATTCATCTTACCGACCTGCTCGCCATTAAAAACCGGTGGAAAAAGCTGTCGGGGCTATTCGGCATTTTCATATTCAGCGGTTGGATCGGCTCGCTCATGGCGTTTGGCCTGTTTAATTTTCTTTTTGAGCCGAATCTCCATATTAGCCGTCTCAAATCCTTCCTGGTCGGAAATTCATTTTTTGCCGCATTTTTTGGAACGTTCGTGCTCGGATATTTTTTGTTGCGCGATAAATTTGAAAGCGCCGTCGCCCAATTAGCGGAAAAGGAAATCAACGAGCAGCGCTTGTCGCAGTTGAAAACCAAGGCCGAGCTGGAAGCGTTGCGCGCCAAAGTCAATCCCCATTTTCTTTTCAATACGCTCAATTCCATTGCCAGCTTGATTCCAGTCGATGCGGCCAAAGCCGAGGAGATGGTGCAAAAACTGTCGCACTTGCTCCGCTTCACCTTGGACGCCAGCAATCACGAGCTGATGAAACTCTACGACGAGCTGCAAGTGATTCGTGAATATCTTGCCATCGAAAAAATCCGGCTCGGCGAGCGTTTATCTTATGAAATCAACATGGACGAAGCGCTGGCCGACGTCATGATCCCCGGCTTGCTTTTGCAGCCGTTGGTCGAAAATAGCGTCAAGCACGGCATTGCCCCAACTAAAAGCGGCGGCCACATCGGCATTTCATGCCGGAAGTGTAATGGGCACTGCCAGATTGAAATCGTCGATACCGGCAGAGGCTTCGAGACTGCGGAAGTTGTGGAAGGATTTGGTCTCAGCGGCGTGCGAGAGCGCTTG
>JBOHQZ010001063.1:0-2533 GCA_050732275.1 bacterium | reverse complement strand
ATCCAAAGTCCCATAGGGACGGTTGAAAAGAACGTCTGAAAAATTATGGCCATTCCGTTTTCATTCGTCCCTTTCGGGACTTGATAGGTTTTTTAAATTTCGTCCCCACCAATAACTTGGTGGGCTACCTGATCTTCGCTTAATTTAATGACATGAACTGGTCACTGCCAACTAATTACTGGAGTTGATCATGTTCAAAAACTATCTCAAAATCGCGGTCAGAAATCTGTTCAAGCACAAAGCCTATTCGTTCATTAATCTTGCCGGATTGGCGATTGGCATTGCTTGTTGCGTGCTCATCATGCTTTATGTGCGCGAAGAGCTGAGCTATGATCGCTTTCACGAAAACGCCAGCCGCATTTATCGCGTCGGCAACGAAGGCCAATTCGGCAGCGAGATTTGGAAAGGCGCGCGCACGTCGCATCCGCTGGCGCCGGCGCTGGTGCAGGAGTTTCCCGAAATGCAAAAGGCGGTGCGGTTTTATCACTTGTATAAGCCGTTCGTGCAGCTCGGCGAGAAAAAGTTTGTGGAGCCGCGCTTCTTTTATGCCGATTCTTCTGTCTTCGCGGTTTTCACGTTTCCGCTGATCAAGGGTGATCCCAAAACCGCGCTCGCGCGGCCCTATTCGCTCGTGCTTTCGCAAGAGATGGCCGAGAAATATTTTGGCGACGCTGATCCGCTTGGGCAAACATTAGCCGTTGCCAAGATCGGCGATTTTCAGATCACCGGCGTGCTCAAGACTGTTCCACAAAGTTCACATCTCGCCTTTGATTTTCTCGCGTCATACGAAACGCTGCGCGCACAAAAAAATCCCAATCTCGATTCGTGGAATACGATCGTCACTTCGACCTATATTCTTTTGCCGGACGGATATGATCCCACAAAACTCGAAGCGAAATTGCCGGCGTTGGTGGCAAAGTATAAAAATCAAAGCCAGGACGCGATGCAGCGTTTGTTTCTCAATCCGATCGTCGATCTGCACCTGCGCTCCGAATTTAGCGGTGAGCTGGGCGAACGCGGCAGCATGGCCACGCTTTCCATTCTCACCGTGGTGGCGGCGTTCATTCTGCTCATCGCGTGCATCAACTTCATGAACCTGGCGACGGCGCGCTCGCTGCAACGGGCGCGGGAAGTCGGCGTGCGCAAAGTGGTCGGCGCACATCGTTTGCAGCTCGGCCGGCAATTTCTGAGCGAAGCCATTCTGCTCTCGGTGGGTGCGCTCGCGCTGGCCTTGCCCCTGGTCGAATTACTCTTGCCGGCATTCAATCAGCTCGTTGGCAAAAGTTTGGATTTCGATTTTACCGCGAACTTGTCCACTCTCGGCGTTTTAGCGGGCCTCGGCTTAATGGTGGGAATCATTTCGGGAAGTTACCCCGCCTTTGCGCTCTCATCTTTTAAACCGGTGGCGGTATTGAAGGGGCAGACGAAATCGCGTCCCGCCGGCGCGCGAATACGGCAAGGCCTGGTGGTGGCGCAGTTCGCCATTTCCATCATCTTCATCGTCAGCACGATGATCGTGGGCAGCCAGCTCGACTTTTTTCGCAGCAAGAAACTGGGGTTCGACAAGGAGCAAGTGGCCGTTTTGCCGATTCAAGATCGTTCCATCAGTGCGCGTTACGAAGCTATCAAGCACGAGCTGCGGCAAAATTCCAACATTCTCAGCGTCGCCGCCACTTCGCAATTGCCTGGCGCTGGCGAGGGCAATTACTATTATAACGTCGAGGGCATTTCCGAAGGTTTGACGCTGCCGACTTACTTCATTGATCACGATTTTATTCCGGCCCTCGGCATCGAGTTGGCAGCGGGAAGAAATTTTTCCGCAAGTTTCACCGCCGATGCAACCGGCGCGTTTATGATCAACGAGACGGCAGCCAAACAATTCGGCTGGGATTATCCGCTTGGCAAAAGCATCGACTGGGATTCGGGCACGAAAAAAGGTGCGGTTATCGGCGTCGTCAAAGATTTTCATTCTGCATCGTTGCACGAAAAGATCGAGCCGCTCATCATCCAAATTTTTCCAGAGCCGATGTATGTCGGATACATCGTGACGCGCCTTGCGCCTCATGACATTCCCGCGACACTCGCTTTCATCAAGGAAAAGTGGCAAGCCTTCGATTCGCAATATCCGTTTCAATATTCTTTTTGGATGAAGATTTTGACCGGCTCTATCGCAACGAGGAACGGCTGGCGCAGATTTTTCGCTACTCATCCACGCTGGCGATTCTCATTGCCTGTCTCGGCCTGCTCGGCTTGGCGGCTTTTGCTGCCGAGCAACGCACCAAAGAGATCGGCGTCCGCAAAGTGCTCGGCGCTACCGTTTCTCAAATCGTGCCCTTGCTCTCTCGTGATTTTGCCAAATTGGTCGGCCTCGCGTTCGTCGTGGCGGCGCCGGTGGCTTATTTCGCAATGAACCGCTGGCTGCAAAACTTCGCGTATCGCGCGGAAATCAATCTCGGTGTTTTCTTGCTGGCCGGATTAGTGGCGTTGGGGTTGGCGTGTTTGACGGTGAGCTGGCAGGCAATCAAAGCGGCGC
>JBOHQZ010001062.1:0-2533 GCA_050732275.1 bacterium | reverse complement strand
TGGCGGCGCGATCGATGCCAAAGGCTTTCTTGTTGCCGGCGCCGGCGCTCACCATGCACAGCCGGCCGTTGTAATCGATGTTCGAAGTTTTGAGGCAGGCGTGGGCGAATTTGCCCATGAGATAAGCTTTCTCCGTGGTGAGGCTGGCGCCGCTCAACACCGCGAACGCATGCGCGCCATATTGCGATTGAATGCGGTCGATTTCCGCGGCCACGCGGCCAATTGCTTGCTCATACGCGAGGGCTTTGAAGCCCGACGGCGCGGTCGCCTCGCGCGCGTAAGCATGCAACAGCCGGTCGGGATGCGCGCCCTGCAAATAGCGTTTGATTCCTTTCGGGCACAGCTTGCCTTGATTGAATGGAAAGTCGTACCACGGCTCAAAGCCGATGACCTGATTGTCTTTGACTTTCAATTGAATGCCGCATTGCTGGCCGCAAAAGCAGCAATGCGTTTTGACGGTTTTATCCGGCGCCACGCCGGTATCCAGCCACACGCCGTGGGAATAAGCCGGATGCGGCCCGAACGCTTCGACAATTTTGGCGGGGTCTGCAAGTGTTGTTGACATGAGCTCACCTATTAATATGAAACTTTATTTCACAACCTGGACGAGCCACAATCAAAAAATGAAAAACAACAGCGCACGCAAAGACGCAGAGACGCAAAGAAAGGCGAAAGCGCTATTCCTCCAACATTCACCTCGAATGGCATTTGGAAGAATCCTTTTAAGCAATCAGTACGATGTTCATAATGAAGAGCATTCCCGGCGCTGAAAAAGATTCCTTCGGAACGACAACGCTGCGATGATTCAACTTCTATGGCTAAACTCTTACCTCCGATCTTGCGCAACCCGGACAAGCCGAAACCAAAAAAGATTAATCGCTCACGGAAGTGGAACTCTCACAGAATTTTTTTCAGTATTATTTCCATGTGAGTTCAATTCTGTGAGCCAGAATTTTTGCTTTTTCTCCAATGATTTCACTTTAAATAATTTTCCCCCTGATTTTATCTGCCATGTATAATGCAGCACACAACACTACACGGCCCGCTTTTCTTTGCGGGTCCTTTGCGTCTCTGCGTCTTTGCGTGAAAGCTTTTGCTCTTTTGCACCGCTTTGACTCAAAGGTGGCTAAGCATGAAAATTATTTTTGTCTTCTTCCCCCAATGGCCCTTCGCCAATCGCCGGATTCACGTAAGTTGGCGGCGCGGCGCTGGACACACCGAGATCAACGCCGCCGCGTTGGCCCTGCCACAGTTTCCCCTGCGCCAACGCAAACAGGGCGCGACGGCAGGGCGGGCAAATCCATTGATAGTGCTCGACGCCCGGCTCGTTCATTTCATAACGATAACCCAACTCGGCCTCGACGCGGATCAAATCCTCGACGTGCATGCGCGAGGTGAACGGCTGCCGGCAGCGGCGGCACGCAGCGGCTTCTTCGTGTTGGCCCACGTCTTTGTAGAACCGCACGCCGAGCTGCGCCGGCCGTTGAAAGATGTGAAAAAATTTTCCAAAGGGCAGCCACAGAAAAGTGAAAATCACCGTAATCGCGTGCACGATGGCGAGAAAATCGTAGGCATAGCCTTTCATCCACGTGTAGCTGGCGGTGAGCATGAGACCGGTGAGGCTGACGGCAAACAGCAGAATCAGCGGCAGAAAATCTTCGGCAAACAATTGCAAAGCCGCGGCGCCTTCTTCGCGCATGCGCCGGCGCATCGCCAACATCACACCGGCGATGACCAAAAACGAGGCCCAAACCAGTCCATGAAAAATCACAAAGCCAAAAATGGAATCACTGGGAAAGGAGAACGTGGGAAAACCGAAGAAGAAAATGCGATACCATTCCGGCCGCTCGGGCAGCGACTCGAAGTGCAGCCAGCCGAAGACCAGAGGGAAGGTGATGGCAACGGCGAGCAGGCATCCCCACATGATCAGCCAATGCGTCAGCCCGCGCACGCGGTCGCGCGACCAGATGAAGCGGTTCAACACCATGTCCTCGAAGACGCGCTTGAACCAGTTGCCGAGGTTGCGCGCGCGATAACCGCGCTTGAAGAAGACCTGCCAACCGCGTGTCCAGTAGAGCGCCGTCGGCGGCCGTTGCAGCCACATGGCGTAGCGATAGGTCAGCCCAAACGTGGCAAACAAGACCGCGAAGGTGTACGCCACCAGCGCCGCGTCAAAATGCGATAAATTGCGCGAGCCCAGCACGATCAAGCTCGCCAGCAACACGGTGACCACCACGCCCCAGGCGGCCGCCTTGATGACTTCGCGCTTCATCACTGCTCCTTCCTGTTTTTGAAAGGAGTGTGGACTTTCTAGTCCACACTGGCATTGCGGACAAGAATGTCCGCGCTCCCTCTTTTGGGAGATTTTCTATATTTCAGTCTAATGTAACGTCATGATCAAAACAAGAAAAAAATACTGGCAAGGGAAGTTTTTCAGAGCAGTGTTCGGTTCGACTGATTACTGAACACTGCTCCATTCATTTCCCCTTCATGACTTTGGCGAGCACCGTGGCGTTGTTGCGCTCATCATCTT
>JBOHQZ010001061.1:0-2537 GCA_050732275.1 bacterium | reverse complement strand
GGAGACTTTTGTTTTGGGGTGAAAACGTTACAAAAGAACACCGGAAAACAATGTGGGAAAAATTTTGTGGAAAATCAATATGAGCAGTTGGCGAGAGGTTTTGGTAAAAGAATGGTAGAGGTTACACAAATGCCCAGAGCGGGAAGATGAAATATCTGGTCAGAGGCGAATAAGCTGTTGCAGAGCCTGCCCTTTTGGGGACTGCTCAAGTGGGAAGTGGCGGCACTCCACAGTTTTAAAGGCCGGGCCGATCAGGAGCGCGAAGCGCTCAAAGCCATGAGTCCAAAAAATAAGGCGGAAGGCTTTGCCAGAGCTTTGCGGTTCCCTTTGCTTTCAGGGGTCGCGGAATAACGAAGCGTTTTCAAAAAATCATGGCACTTCGATAAAAATATGATATTGCCCGCCGCGGCGAGACACGGCGAGGATCAGGACCGCGCCGGATTTTAGCTTTTGCATTTGCAAGGCAAAGTCATCTTTGCCACGAACCGCCTTGCGATCAACCGTTACAATGATATCGTCGGCGCGCAGGCCGCTTTCTTCGGCGGGGCTGAATTTCTCGACGCGGACAACGAGCACACCGCCCAACCCGGTGTAAGACAATGCCGCGGCATCGGCCTCCGTCACACCCTCGACTTCGATGCCGAGATCTTTGAAGCGCGAACGAACAGGCTGATTTGAGCTGGAGGCCGCCGGCGCATTATCGGAAAGCTCTCCCAACAGCAGGCGTTTCTCCAATTCCTTTTCGTTGCGAAACAGGCGCAGGTTGATCGCCGTGCCGGGCCCCTTGGCGGCGACCAGCGCTTGCACTTGATTCATTCGTTGCACCGGTTTGCCGTCGATCGCCAGAATGACATCCATCGGCAACAGCCCGCCGGCTTGCGCGGGGCTGCCTTTGTAGACGTCGTCCACCATCACGCCGTGCGGCGCGCCGAGCTTCAAAGCGCGCGCGTGCAACTCGGTGATCTCTTGCAGCGCGATGCCGAGATAGCCGCGCGCCACCTTGCCGTAGCGCATCAAATCCATCGCGATCTTGCGCGCCAAATTCATCGGAATGGCGAAGCCCAAACCCATCGCATAGCCGGTTTCCGTGGCGATCGCCGTGTTGACGCCGATCACCTCGCCGGCGAGATTAACGAGCGCGCCGCCGCTGTTGCCGGGGTTGATCGCCGCGTCGGTTTGAATAAAATTTTCAACGCCGTAATCGCCTTGAATGATGTTGATGTCGCGTCCGGCGGCGCTGATGATCCCGGCGGTAACCGTCGAGCGCAAATTCAACGGGTTCCCGACCGCCAAAACCCACTGCCCGATGGCGAGCTGATTGGAATCTCCCAGGATGGCCGTCGGCAGGCCACGCGCTTCGATTTTTACCACCGCCACTTCAGTGAGCGGATCCATGCCGATGATTTTTCCGGGGAACGAGCGATTGTCGTGCAGCGTGACGAGAATTTTTACGGCGCGCTCGATCACGTGAACATTGGTGAGAATGTAGCCATCCGGTGTGAGAATGATTCCCGACCCCGAGCCTTGCTGGCGAAACGTTCGCGGCGAATAAAAACGCAAGCCGCGGCTGTCATCCCCGCGACTAGACGCGCCTGAGGCCGGCATGAGTTTCGTCGTGACGAGACTGACGACGGCCGGAATGACTTTGCCGGCGACTTGAGAAAAAGCTTGCGTCGCAAGCTTGAGATCGTTGGGAGATTTTAATCTTGCTTGGGAGCCGTCACCCGCAGAAGGCGATGCCGCTGTCGCAAGCTCCGGGGCCGGGTTTGCCGCGTTGGGAGGCGAAACAGCGAAAATCGAGGAAGCCGGCGTGACAGGAGGCAATTCAAAATATGTAGCGAGCAACAATCCCGCAATCAAGCTCCCCACCGCCAGCATTACGGTGATAAACCATCGAAGCTGAGGCATGGTCATGGAAGTACGTTCCGCTCGATAAATTATGTTCCTGACTGGCAACGAAAAATGCTCGGTACAAAATTGGCTTTATGCTCCACACCACACTTTCTTGCAGCCGTAAGGCGGTTTAATCTAGAAACGCCGGTCAATTGTTTAAAGGCAACAACTTGAATCTCGCAAGCAGATTCAAGTAATTTTGATGATCATCTTCACACTTTTTTCTGCCGGTCAACACAATTATTATTCGCGTATCGTCTTTGAACGTTATCGCTTCAAAAACCGAAAGGCCTGCGGGGGCGCTGCGCCAACACGCAATCAAGTAGCTCTCCTTGGGCAATTTGATGAATTCGTATCTGCCGAATGAAGCATGCGCTTCAAACGCCGCTTTTTGCTCCACGAAGTTTTTCGGTGAATACAGCTCATCGGAAGGATCTTCGCACGCACCGCTCAGACCTTCTTCATCTTCAAAGCGAGACGAAATCGGCTATAACTCTTTTTGATGCAGCGACAGGCCGTGATAATGTCCGATTTGATTCGACGGCCGCGTCATTCGTTATGGCCGTTTCAATCTCCTCGGCCTTTTCCCTTTTTGCCGTACACGAAGAAAGGGCCGAAAATATTATCAGCAGATACAAAAGATA
>JBOHQZ010001060.1:0-2539 GCA_050732275.1 bacterium | reverse complement strand
AAGGGTTTTGAATTCATCCGGTTTTTCCGTTGAGCCAAATTCGTGCACCCAATGTCCGGCAGTGGTGAATTTTTCAAAGCGCAGCATATCGAGCGCCGGCCGATCGATAATGCTCGCACCGAACAAATCCGGACGTTGCATCACCGCCGCGCCCGCCAAGGCGCCGCTGGCGCTTCCGCCGTTCGCAACTAACTTCGCGGGCGAGGTATATTCATTGGCGATCAACCACTCCGCGGCAGCGAGGTAATCATCCAAAGAGTTCTTCTTGTTGTGTTTCATGCCGGCCTCGTGCCAGGCGTCGCCATATTCGCCGCCGCCGCGAATGCCGGCCACCGCATAAACGCCGCCCATTTCCATCCAGGCAATCACATGCGGCTGATACCACAGAAACGACGACCAGCCGAACGCGCCGTAGCCATACAGGAAAGCCGGATTGCCGCCGTTCAATTGCAACCCCTTTTGATGCGCAACAAACATGGGCACGCGGGTGCCGTCCTGGCTTTGATAAAAAATCTGCTTTACTTCGAAGCGATCGGGATCGAGCTTTAATTCCGATCGGCGAAACCTCGAGCTTTTGCCAGTTGCCACATTTAAAACATGAATCGAGCTGGGATCAGTCAAACCGAGGAATTGATAAAACACCTCGTGATCATTTTGTTGGCCGCTAAATCCGCCCCAGATCGATCCGCTGTGCGGCAGATCAACTTGATTCTGCAAACGCCCTTGCAGATCGAATATTTTTACCAACGGGCGGTTATCTTTTATGTACATGATGACGAAGCGATTTCCAAACAAGCCGAGCGCGTTGCCGCCGACGAGACTGCCGCCGGCAATGGTTTCGGCCGCTTCCGGTATGATCTCCGTCCAATGCTCTCGCTGCGGTTTCGCGAGATCAATCGCCACCACACGGCCGTGTGGCGCCTCGCGATCCGTGTAGAAACAGAAACGCGCACCGGTATTGCCAAGAAAAGTGTAGGCGGCGGCTTTATCGAACAGCGGCTCAACCTTTGCATTTTGCACATGCAAAGCTTTGTAATAAATTTCATTCTCCGGCTTGCTCCCTTCGCGCGCGGTAATGATAAGATAACGGCCGTCACTCGTTGTTTGCAGCGCGAAAGTCGCTTTGGGCCGATCGGGTTGCGCATAAACAAACTGATCGCCGGATTGCGCCGTTCCCATGCGATGGAAATAAATCCGAGGGTCCTCCACGGTTGCTTGCATCTCGTTCCCTATCTGCGGCGCTTCAAAACGAACATAATAAAATCCCTTGTTGTCTTGCGACCACGCGATATTGCCGCTAAAATTGTGCAATCCAACCAATTCATGCGTTTCGTTTTTGCCGCTTGCGACATCAACGAGATGAAGGCGCCGCCAGCGCGATTGGCCTCTCGCAATAGCGTAGGCGACTTGACGGCCATCCGGGCTTGGCCAAAAACCCATGATCACTGTTGTCGTATCGGTAAAACGCCGGCGCGGGTCAAGGAGAATACGCGGCTCGTGATGCTGCCCGGCTTGGACGTACAAAACCGGCTGGCTTTTCCCGGCAGCGGTTTTGGTATAAAAGTAACGCCCGTTGGCCTTCACCGGTGTTGTGTACAAATCAAAATTCCACAGCTCCGAAATACGCCGGTGTATTGCAGGCCGCGTCGGAACGGCATTTAAGAAATTGCGAGTCAACTCGTCTTGCGCTTTAACCCATTGCCGCGTCTCTTCCGAATCCATATTTTCCAGCCAGCGGAAAGGATCTTTGATGGGCGTGCCGTGATAATTGTCAACCTGTTCAACTTGCTTTGCCGGCGGATAAATCAACCGCCCATTCGTTTTAGCACTCTGCGCGTATGAGCTGCGGAAGCTAACAGCTAAAAAGAAAATGCTAACGGTGAACATCAGGCGACCAAATCGTTTTCTCATCGCAGTAGACTCCTTAAGTTTAAAGATGATGACGAACCGACCGGCAAAATACTGGAAAGGTTTTAAGCTACTTTGCCGATGACTATTGCGATGAAAATACGATGTTTTATTCAAGAAATCGCCCTAGCGTGTACGATGGGACAACTTTTTGAATTGGGAGGGTGTCATATTCGTGTGTTTTTTAAACGCGGCATTGAACGCAGATTTGGAACTAAAGCCCGCGTCATAGGCGATCGCCAGGATAGTCAAATGGGCATGATCCGGGGCAAACAAAGCCAGCTCCACCTCTTTGACGCGGTAGCCGTTGACGAAATCAAAAAAATTTTGGCCAAATTTATCGTTGATGATTTGGGAAAGATGATTCGGAGAAATGGCAATACTGGCGGCAAGCTCCGGCAAGGTCAATTCAGCATTTTTAAACGGCTTCGTAGAATCCATGAACTGTTGCAGCCTGGCGGCATATTCCTCGGCCATTTCCGGGGTCAAACCGGAGCGTTCGTACTTTTTGCCGTTTTGTTTGGCGATCTCGCTCCCTGAGAAAATCTCCGGCTGCTTCAGGCCCATGTACCCGATCGCATACACCAACACCGACATGGCATAGCCAAAAACATAATCCAATATGCCGAAC
>JBOHQZ010001059.1:0-2540 GCA_050732275.1 bacterium | reverse complement strand
CCGAGGAAAACCATTTTGCAGCCGCTGCGGCGCATCGCCGCGAGTGTCTCGTCGGGATATTTTTCCAGCGTGTCGGGCCGGGCCTCGCCCCACCACGTGAGGCGAATCTCGCGGCGCAACAGTTCGTCGGCAAATTGTGCGGTGCGTTTGACCGAGGTAAAAAAATTGTTGTCGGCAAATTCGACGGCATCGACGCCGAATCTTTTCACGATACTTTCAACTTCGTCGGCTACCAGCGGCGCGTTGCGGGCAACCCAGCCGCCTTCAAAGATGGGAACGACGGCGCAAAAGCTGCATTTGAACGGACAGCCGTAACTCGTGTGCATGGCCATCGTGCGCCGGCCGAGATAGGTTTTGCCGAGATAGCGCTGCACGTCGCCGAGGCGCTCGTAGGGCCACGCCGGCAGATCGTCGATCGGCGCCAGCGGAAAGCGCTGCGGGTTTTGTACGATGCGGCCGTTTTCACGATAAGAAAGTCCGGGAATGGACTCGCGCTTGGCGCCGTTGCCGTTGAGATGTTGCAGCAACTGCACGAACTCGCGCTCCACCGGGCCGCGCATCACGTAATCCACCCAGCCGCTCTGCAGAACGACGTCGGTGTGATTCGAGGGAAAATACCCTCCCCAAATAATGATGAGCTGCGGAAATCGCTCGCGCAGATGGCGAACCAACCGGATGGCTTCTTGCAGTTGCGGTCCGGGCATGACTGACATGCCGAGAATCTGGCTGCCATTGTTCTCAATGACGTTCGACAATTGCGCCATTGGATCGAGAAAAAAATTGCCGTCGACGATCGCGTAGTTGTAGCGGTTCTCCAGCATCGAGCCGAGCGCCAGCAGCGGCATCGGCACGCGATATTTGCTGTTGGCGCTGCGCGGGAAATAAAGAATGATGTCGGCGTTATTCTTCATGCGGCTGTGGAAAAAGATTTCATCCGAGTGAGATAATTTTTCAGCAAGCCGTATCCCTGCCGCAATTGAATGCGCGCTTCGTCGAGTGAACGCAAGCTGCGGAGGCGGCGCAGCAGATACTGCGTATTGAAATAAAACTCGCGCACCGCACGTTGGTGCATTGCATCGATCTGCTCGCGGCTCAATGTCAACGTCGGCATCGCCACTTCGCTGCCGGATTGATCCATAACTTGCAATGCCGGCGAGATGAGTTGCTGCAAAATAGCTTGCTGCCGTAACGGCGTGCCCATGCGCGGCACGGCCACGTTGAACGAAGCGAAATCGCAAGATACGCGTTTCAAAAAATCTAAAGTACGCTGAAACGAAGCTTCGGTTTCTTCGGGCAAGCCGATAATGACCGTGGCGACGGTGCGCAGGCCGTGCGCAGTGCAACGCTGAAAACCGGCCAGTACCTCGTCACGGTTGTAATCTTTTTGCGCGGCTGCAAGTACAGCGTCGTCGCCGCTTTCCAAGCCGAGGATGACGGTGTGGCAACCGGCTTTTTTCATTTCAATGAGAACTTCGTCGTCGAGCACATCAGCGCGGCTGAAGCAGAGCCAGCCGAAATCGTAATCGCGTTTTTGCATTTCTTGCAAAAGCTGCAGCGCCCGCGGTTTTTGCAGCGCAAAAGTTTGATCGAGCAAGAAAAGCTCGCGAAGGCCCAACGCACGCACTGCATCCAGCTCGGCAATCACATTGTGTACCGGCCGAATTTTCCAGCCGAGCGTGCTCATGACGCAAAACGTGCAGCGATAGGGGCAGCCAAATTCCGTCATCACCGTGGCGAAGCGGCGGCTGCGCACGAAGGGATAACGATAATCTTTGCCGAGAAAGAGATGATGTGCTGGAACCGGCAGCTCGAAATTCTCGGCGCGCGGCCTTTTGATGGGCGCGGCGCAGATCTTGCCGTTGTGGCGGAACGTCATGTTGCTAAGATTCTCCCGCCCGCCTTGCAGAAATCGGCGCACATCGTCGCCGGAAAAATCGTGCAGAAAACCGGTGACAAAATTCATTTCTTCCAATCGGGCGGCGCGGTTCTCGATGAGAACATCGCCAATGAGTAAAAGCGGCGCGGTACTTTTCTTGGCAAGCTGCTGATAGAAGGCAACGTCTTCCTCGTAAGAAGCCGAGCCGATGAGCCCGATAATCGTGGCCGGTTGCAGCTTTTGAATCATCGTCAGGCATTTCTGCGTTGGTAGACGGTCAACAATCGCATCGATGAGATGAAGCTCAAAATGCTTGCGCAGCAACCCGCTGAGATAGACGAAATCGATCGGATGATTCAAATAGTCGGCTTGCGAAATCTTGCTGCAAAAATAATCGCGCAGATATACGTGCTTGCCGGGTGGATTGAGCAAAAGCAGTTTTGGCTTCAAGAATGTATCCATGCGAGATCCGGAACTGTAAAAAGATGTCTCGAAAATTATTGATTAAAATACTTGCTTATCTTGTCGCTCTTTTGTATTTTCCTATCGAGCAAAATGAATAGGAGATCATGTCATGTCGACCAAACTAGCAACTACTAAACGCAAAGTTTTGAATAACCGCAAATCAGAACAGATTTTCACCGCAGTCTTTGAAAACGGTGTG
>JBOHQZ010001058.1:0-2543 GCA_050732275.1 bacterium | reverse complement strand
TGTCGATCTTCGCGTTCCAAAGCAGCAAGGTGGTGGTGGATAAAGGCGGGTACGTGCTGGCCAACCTCAACGCGCCGAACGCGGAGGTGAGCATTAGCAAAAACGTGAGCTTCCGCGGCGCCGTGTGGGCGAACCAAGCCAGCGTCGATCGCGACGTGATCTTTTTGCATCACTCCTCGCCGGGCGTTTTGCCGAAGCAGGTGTTGGATGAAGACCAGGCAGTGGCAGAAGCAGTAGCAGTCACCAGCTATGAGTTAGCGCAGAATTATCCGAATCCGTTTAATCCCACGACGACGATCAAAATTGCGTTGCCGGAGGCGAGCGAAGTGAGATTGGCGATTTATAACTCGAACGGTCAACTGGTGCGCACGCTGTATTCCGGGCCAATGCCGGCGGGGAGATTCAGTCTTGAATGGGACGGCGCGAACGAGTCGGGCGAACGCGTGGCGAGCGGGGTGTATGTGTACGTTTTGAAGGCGGGAAGCTTTGTCGCGCAGCGCAAACTTGTTTTGATGAAGTGATCAGTCATCAGTCATCAGTATTCAGTAATCAGTGGACTGAAAACTGTTCACTGATTACTGTTCACTGGCTTCACGGCGCAGAGGAAACTTGTGTTGATGAAGTAGGTCACGTAGTGACCAAGTGAAAATAGCCCAGAGATTTATCTCTGGGAAAGAAGCGAGGAAATCCATCTAGTCCCGAAGGGACGGTTGAAAATGATCTTGGCCACGAAATGGATTTTCAAACAGGAAATCATTCATTCGTCCCTTTCGGGACTAAACCGGGAAAACCTGTCGACTCTTTCCCACCAATGAATTGGTGGGCTATTCTCACTTGTCCCTTCCCAGACGTTTGGGATGCGACGAATGATCGAGGTGAGCGCGTGGCGAGCGGGGTGTATGTGTATGAGTTGAAGGCGGGGACATTTGTCTCGCAGAAGAAGCTCATGTTGATGAAATAGCCGGCGCCAAAAACATGGCGTGAAGCCCGCCTTTGCGCCTGAAAAAAAACAAACGTATTTTCGGGAATTTTGATTTCGATTTCTGTCTGCAGAAGTAAGACAGCAAAGGAGGCATACCATGTCCGGTCTTAAAAAGAGGAGAGCGCCACTTCTCAACAAAGTTGTTTTGCTTTGCCTGATCAGTCTGCTCACAGGCTCGGCTGCAATGGGACAGCCCATTCCTCCGCCTAGCAATCCTATCAGTCTAATCCAGAGCAAATACAATCAACTCGGCAGGGCAAAAGGTTTTTTGGGGATGCCAACGACCGAAGAGCGCGCCACGCCGGACGGCGTCGGTAAATTTCGCCATTTCGAGGGCGGCTCGATTTATTGGCATCCCCAAACCGGTGTGCGCGTGGAGCGTGGCAAGTGATGACTTTATCTCGGCTGTTTGTGCGAAGTCGTGCAAGCGAAAACCGTAACCCTCGATATTGCCGCACGCATCGGTGGAAAATCGTAGCGCCCCGCCACGCGGGGCAGACAAGATGTCTGCGCTACCCACCTGTAACTGACCTATTACAACACTCGATTGGGCGCGAAATCGCGCGCTTGAATGAAACGAAAGAGGATACCTCTATGAAAACACCAAATTCACCGGCCGCAGCGGTTCTGAGATTAGGCAAAGAATCGTTTATCGTATTGTTGCTGATCATTGCTTCTCTGACCGCAACGACGCTCTGCCCAGCCCAATTCAACCAAGCCGAAAAGTGGCATGACATGTTCGGCATCGGCAACGAGATTGTTTTGGCCGGCTATTTCAACAATGACGATCGCGCCGACGTCGTCACATTTACGCGCGGCAACACCGGCGATGTTTTTGTGGCATTGTCCGACGGCAAGAAATTCAACGGCACGGGCGTCAAGTGGCACGATAAATTTTGCTTCGGCGATGAAATCCCGTTGGTGGGCGACTTTAACGGGGACGGCCGGGATGATATTGTGACCTTCACACGCGGGACTTCAAAGGATGTTTACGTGGCCTTGTCGAATGCCGCGAACGCGTTCGTGGGCACGACGGTGAAGTGGCACGATCAATTCTGCTTGGGCAGTGAAATACCGCTGGTGGGTGATTTTAACGGCGATGGCAAGGACGATATCGCGACTTTTACTCGCGGCAATTCTGCCGATGTTTACGTGGCCTTGTCGAATGGCAAGAACGCGTTCGTGGGCACAGCGATGAAGTGGCACGAGCAATTTTGCTTCGGGAATGAAATACCGCTGGCGGGAGATTTTAACGGCGACGGCAAAGACGATATTGCCACTTTTACGCGGGGCACCACTGCCGACGTTTTTGTGGCCCTATCCGATGGCAGCAAATTTGTGGGAACCGCTGATAAATGGAACGATTGGTTTTGCCAAAAAGACGAAGTGCCGGTGGTTCCGCGCTCCAGAAGCATAAAACCCGCTTTTGAGACGAGTGGACAACCTCTTCTGTGTTTTGACCGCGCCAGTGGCAATGTGTGGAAGGCGCCGGCTACACAAACGTACGACAAACCTCGTTGCCCCGGAAAGAACCTTCCGCCCAACGCACTCTGCCTGGAAG
>JBOHQZ010001057.1:0-2544 GCA_050732275.1 bacterium | reverse complement strand
GGGAGGCACAACAGAAATTGGACAGCGCGCAGAGCGAGGAACAGGCCGCGCGGCAAAACCTGGAAAATGCCCAAACCGAGTTGCAACGCCTGCAGAGCGAGCTGCGGGAGCTGAAGCCGGAACGCAGATTGTACCGGTTGATTGAAGAGCGCGGCAAAGCCGCCACTTATACCCAACATTTGGGCATCATCAGTCTCATTCGGGCGGATTTTGAAAAAATGAGCACGATCCTCAATGAGATGGCGGAAGAGCAGGGGAATGTCTTGGAAGGGCCGCCGCCCATCCAACGTATTATCCTCTACATTGATGACTTGGATCGCTGCCGCACGGAACGCGTGGTGGAAGTGCTGGAGGCCGTCCATTTGTTATTGGCCTTCCCTTTGTTCATCGTCGTCGTCGGAGTCGATCCCCGTTGGCTCCGCCATTCGCTGTCGCAGCATTACGCGCGAACTTTGTCGGCCAATGACAACGCTCCAACCAGAGCGGCGGTGGCGGAGACGTCTTTTTCTACGCCGCAAGACTATCTCGAAAAGATTTTTCAGATTCCCTTCGCGCTTCGGCCGGTGGACCGGTTAGGTTATCAGAATTTGGTGGCGGAGCTCTTGAAGCCGCTTCCCGAACGCCGGAGAGGAATACCGCCGGCTCAAAGAACCGGCGATCATTCTTCCGCAGGACCGGCAGGTCAGACAAATCTTGTGACGCCACCTCCCGGAGGAGCAGAGAACGCGCCGGCAATATCCGTTGCCCCAAATCAAACCGAAATCACTCCTCCAGCCGAAGGCCAGTCTTCCTCGCCGCGGGAACATACTTTCACACCAATTCATCCCAAGCAACTGGAATTCACCGCTTGGGAAAAAAGGGACATCGATCTTCTCTGGCGCATGTTTCGCACGCCACGCACGGTGAAGCGTTTTATCAACACGTATCGCCTGCTGCGCGCCGGCTTGACGCCCGGAGAGGAAATGCGCCGCTTCGAAGGCAGTGCAACTCAGCCTGGAGAATATCAGATCGCATTGCTGCTCCTCGCCATCGTCACCAGCGCGCCGAATGAGACGGAAACATTTTTATACAAACTCGGTGACTGGCTCGGTCAGCCTTTGCCGAAAGATCACCCAACTGATCAATGGCGATGGCGCGACCTCTTCATGGTTTTAAAGAAGTCGCTCATCAAGATGGACAGTGATTGGCAAGAGATCATGAGTGATTTGGAGCGCATCGCTGAGGAGAGCTTCGACCGGACCTTCACCAAAGAGGCAATTCGGAAATGGGCGTGGCGAGTGGCGCGTTACTCGTTCTCAGTGCATCCGGCGCAGGCACTTTCCGCAAACGCGGATATTGAGAAGACTGCCCGAGAAGTGCATTGAACTCGAATAAGGAAGTGTCCGAAAAAATCGGCCAGTTGAAACGATTACGGACTTGGCGCGTGTACACAACGGGAGACATGAAGCATGAACACAAAAGAAGAATCCAGGCTTGCGGTCTTTGAAGGAAAGCGCATTCGCAAAATTCTTCATGAGGGCGAGTGGTGGTTTTCCATCATTGATGTCATTGATATTCTGGTGAGAGGCGACCGGCCACGCAAATACTGGAACGACCTGAAGAAGAAGTTGCTTCAGGAAGGCTATGACCAGTTGTCCGAAAAAATCGGACAACTGAAAATGCAGTCTACCGACGGAAAGTTTTATTCGACCGGCTGCGCTAACACCGAGACGATGTTTCGGATCATCCAATCTATTCCGTCGCCCAAGGTGGAGCCACTTAAGCGTTGGCTGGCGCGGGTCGGCAAGGAGCGGATCGACGAGATCGAAAATCCCGAATTGGCTATGGCCCGGATGCAGGAGCTGTATGAAAAGAAAGGCTATCCCAAGGAATGGATCGACAAGCGTCTGCGGGGCATCGCCGTCCGGCAGGATCTGACCGACGAATGGAAGAACCGGGGCGCCCGGAGCAGCCTGGAATTCGCCATCCCAACCAACGAGATCATGCAGGGAGCTTTTGATCTGAAGGTGGAAGAGTACAAGCAGGTGAAAGACCTGCAACGCGAAAATCTGCGCGATCACATGGCCGATATCGAGCTGATCCTGACCATGCTGGCCGAGGCAACCACTACGAAGCTGCATCGTGATCGGGATTCACATGGATTTAAGCCGCTGAAGAAAGATGCTCAGGACGGCGGCGCAGTTGCGGGCAGGACGCGCAAAGATATTGAAGCGCAAACCGGCAAACCAGTGATTTCCGGCGAGAACTTCAAACAACTCGGCGCCAAAAGCCGGAAGAGGTTGAAGGACTGAGCCAATTCTTTTACTTTCTCCTTCACAACTCCGCAGTTGATGGTTTTTACGCCAGCGGAAATTTGATGGTAAATTTCGTGCCGGCGCCGACTTGGCTTTCGACAAATATCGACGCGTGATGCTGTTCCAGAATGCGCGAAACCACTGCGAGTCCCAAACCAATCCCCTTGGTCCGCGTGGTAAAGAAAGGATCATAAATTTTCTTTAAATTCTCGGGGGAAATACCTTCGCCGGTATCCTCAATTTGAACCTC
>JBOHQZ010001056.1:0-2547 GCA_050732275.1 bacterium | reverse complement strand
TCATCAAGGAAATGACTGCGCCTACTGATGAGTGGGAAAATCTTTTCCTCCACGCCGGGCCGGAAAATGTTTTGTTGATTGGATTCAAATCGGATTCGCTGAAGCCGCTCACTGGCAAAACGCTTGCTGAGGTGGCGAAGAGGCGCGGTTCAACACCACCGGAGACGGCGATCGATCTGGTGATTCAAGATGGCAGTAGGGTGGAGGCGGTTTATTTTCTGATGTCTGAAGAAAATGTGAAGAAGCAAATCGCGCTGCCGTGGGTGAGTTTCGACTCGGATGCACCATCGCAATCGCCCGAAGGCGTCTTTCTCAAATCCAGCACACACCCGCGCGCGTATGGAAATTTTGCGCGCCTGCTTGGCAAATATGCGCGCGATGAAAAAGTCGTTCCGCTTGCAGAGGCGATTCGGAAGTTGACCTCATTGCCCGCAGCCAATCTGGGGATCACAAGCCGCGGCGCTTTGAAAGCCGGTTATTTTGCCGACGTCGTGATTTTTGATCCAGCGAAAATTCAAGATCACGCCACCTTCGAGCAACCGCAACAGCTTGCAACCGGCGTGCTTCACGTTCTCGTCAACGGCGTGCAAGTGTTGAAAGACGGCGAGCATACCGGCGCGATGCCTGGACGAGTGGTGCGAGGACGCGGTTGGAAAGCTGAGAGCAGAACTCAAGCAGTGGATTGAAAATTTCAGTAAAGTATTGACCAACGGGTAAAAGCGAACAACGGATTTAAAAATGGAGAATCACGATGAGATCGACGGTGTGGTGGTCTATTGTTTTCATCGCAACACTCGGCTGTGCGATTACTAGTGATGCCCAGCAGAAATTGAAAATCTACATCTCCGCCGACATGGAAGGCATCACCGGCGTCGTCACCGATGAGCAGCTCGGCCCGTCAGGATTCGAGTATCAACGCGCCCGCGAATTTATGACCGCCGAAGTGAATGCCGCCATCGAAGCCGCGTTTGCCGCCGGCGCGACCGAAATTCTCGTCGGTGATTCGCATGGCAACGGGCAGAATTTGCTTATCGACAAGCTGCCAAAGAATGTGCAAGTCGTGCGCTCTTGGCCGCGCCCGCTGATGATGGTGCAAGGCATCGACGAAACTTTCGATGGCGTCATTTTCATCGGCTATCATACGGGCACGACGAATCCCGAAGGCGTGCGCGCACACACGATCTCCAGCGCTACGCTTGCCGATGTGCGGCTCAATGGCATCTCCATGCCGGAAGCCGGCATCAACGCCGCAATTGCCGGCCATTTCAACGTGCCGGTGATCATGATTTCCGGCGATGATGCGATTGTGAAAGAAGCCACGACGTTGTTGGGCAATATCGAAGGCGCAACGGTGAAATGGGCGTATAGTTTTCATTCGGCAAAAACCATGACACCCGAGGCGGCGTATGATCTCATTCGCAAAAAAGTTAAAACGGCGGTCGGAAGAACCAAAGAGTTCAAGCCTTACAAGCTCAAAACGCCGGTTCAGTTGGAAGTGCGTTTCAAGAATTACCGGCCATCCGAAATTCTAAGCTACCTGCCAATCGTGCAACGCGCCGATGCGCACAGCATCAAGTTCACCGGCAAAGACATGATCGAGGTGTCAAAATTTTTGGAGTTCGTCGTGACCTATAATCCGGCGCTGGCGCCGTGAGGGAAAAGTGAAGTCCGACTGGCTTTAATCAGCAGGGAGCTAAAATGGACCGAGAGCAGGCGGAACAAAAGCTGCACGAAATTTTCGGCCACGCGCATTTTTTTGACGACCAATGGCGTGTGATTGAAAACCTTTGGCGCGGCGAGCGAATTTTGTTGATAGAAAAAACCGGCTTCGGGAAATCTTTGTGCTACCAATTTCCGGCGACGCAATTTTCCGGCACGACGGTGGTCTTTTCGCCGCTCATCGCGTTGATGCGCGATCAAATTTCCTATTTGCGCTCCAAAAACCTCTCTGCCGAATGCATTAACAGCGAGCAGGAGATGGCGACGAATCGCGCCATTCTTGAGCGCGCGAAAAAGGGACAACTCAAAGTGCTTTATATCGCGCCGGAGCGGCAGGAAGATCAGGCGTGGCTCGACGCGGTTCGCCGAATCAACCTCGCGATGGTGGTGATTGATGAGGCGCATTGCATTTCGGTTTGGGGACACGATTTCCGTCCTGCATTTCGCCGCATCATTAATCTCGTGCGCTTGCTGCCGAAAAACTTTCCGGTGCTCGCGACGACGGCAACCGCAACGGCGCGCGTGGCGGATGATATTATCAAACAAATCGGCGGCGACGTCCGGCTCGTGCGCGGCGATCTGATGCGTCCGAATTTTCGTCTCGCGGTCATTCGCGTCGATTCCGAAGACGCCAAGCTCGCGTGGCTGGCGGAGTTTCTGCCTTTGCAAAAAGGCACGGGCATTGTTTACACGGGAACGCGCGTCAATACGGAGTTGTATGCGAATTGGCTGCAACACTGCGGATTTTCGGTGGTCAACTACAACGCCGGACTCGACGCCGAATCCCGCAAAAAAATCGAGAAAGGATTGCAAGCGAATCGCTATCAA
>JBOHQZ010001055.1:0-2549 GCA_050732275.1 bacterium | reverse complement strand
TGCGGCGCAACAAAATGCCAGGTCGGGCGCATGACATGCGTGCGCAAGATCGCGCCGTCATTAAATACTTTTTCGATATCGGCATCGGTGGCTTTATGCATGCGCAGCGCCAGCGCCCACTTGGCAGCCGCGAAGTCCTGTGCCTGTACCGCGCCCAGCCACGCCACGACTTCACCGGGCGTTTTACATTTCCTTTTGCCGAGCAATTGATTTGACAACCGCGCTGGCGCGATATCCGATGAGTTCATGATATGATGACCAACGTGAGGTCTAGTGGAGTGTCAAACTTCAGTTTGACAGCATAGCGGCTTTATATGGCAAGCTGAAGCTTGCACTCCACTCCCTCGCGCTGGAGTGTCAAACTTCAGTTTGACAGCACAGCGGCTTTATATGGCAAGCTGAAGCTTGCACTCCGTCGCGTTGGAGTGCCAAACTTCAGTTTGACAGCGCACTATGGCTTGATGATCTGTTCTCGGCCCTCGCGGCTGACAACTTTGATGAAATTGCCTTTGTGTTTGGTGGATGAAACTTCAACGCCGCCGTCAACGTCATCCGAGAGTCCGATGGCTGAGCCTTCCTCCGTGGCAGTAATCTTGACGACGGGACCGCTTTTCGGATCGGACAAGCGCAACAGCACCGTTTCCGGATAGGTGCGCGAATCCATTGTGACTGGCGGCTCCACCGTGATACTGGCTCGAACTCTTCCCTTGCTATCGACGATTTCGAGCGCGCGCCCGCGAAGCACCGGCGCGACATCCTGCGCCTCGGCTGAAAGATTCTGCGCCAGCAAGAGTATGAGTAGCGCGAGATTGATCAATGTGAGGGCAATGGCAAATCGCTGCGTTTTCATAAACGTTTCACCTTTCTTGGATTGGCGAAGCGCTTCATTGCGCCCGCCGGAGCCATGATTGGATACCGGCGGAATGCAAAACGTTTATTCATTAAGACACGTGGAAAACGTAGCACAGCCGTCCTCGCATGCAGACAAGATGTCCAATCCCGCTAACTTTTTAGAAAGGCAAAACGCTTGCGGCAAAACCATTCAAAAGCAATGGCAGAAAAATGAAGGACAGACATATGGGGATTGGGTATCATCAAAAGATGCCCACAATGAGGCAACAATAAGCCGTAAATATTTTCTGTCCTCCATTTTTCTGTCATGACTTTCTTTAAAAACTAGTGACATTGGACAAGATGTCTGCGCTACCAATCATTACTGCGGAAATACGTTTCGCCTACTCCACCTTCGTCGCAATCCACCACGTCGTGCCGCCCGCGTCTTTCACGCCGCCGCGTTTGTCCTCGTCTTCTTTCTTTACCGGTGCTTGCACCGAAACAGCGCCTGCTTCCAGAGCGCGTTTGTAAGTCGCGTCAACGTCGGCGACGTAAACATGCACGTATGACGGGATCGGCGGCCAGCCCTCACCGCCGTCTGCGAGCATCACCACCGTGTCGTCGATGCGAACCTCGGCGTGCATGAGCTTTCCGGCGGCATCAGGGAAGCGGCGCAGCTCCACCGCGCCGAAGACGCGCTTGAGAAATTCGATCGTGCCGCTCGCGCCATTGACGATGAGATAGGGGGAGACGGTGGTGTAGTCTTTTGGTTTGTACGATGTGCTCATAAATGCCTTCTCCTGAACTCGCCCCTCGAAACTCAGAGAGGCGTATCTATTGTAATCAAAAATCAGTTGCAATCCAAGCTGGTCGCCAATATTTTTTTGATCAGTTCAAAAATAGTTTTGCCTAATTCTTCCGTGCTGCCCGCTGCTCGCGCCATTTCCGTGGTTATAAAACTTCTTCGGCTTCTGCTTCGCCGCGAACGATGGCTTCGAGCGCAATCCTTGGGCAGATCGCCCCTTCGATATAATCCAGCAAACTCGTGGCGAGGTTGCGAATGAGTTTCTCCATACGGCCATCCAAACAGCGGCCTTGTTCATCAAAGACTTCTTTGACCCGTGGCACGGAGACGAGATTCGGCAGCACGAGCGCGCCGACGTGCGAGCACACGCTGCGCAGGTGTTCCAAAGATTTGATCGCGCCGATCTGGCCTCCTGCCACACCCAATAGCGCAACGGGCTTGCCGGCCAACGGGCTGGGGAAACCGAGATTTTCAATCGCCAGTTTGATCACGCTGCTAAAGCTGCCGTGATATTCGGGTGTGGCGATGACAACGCCGGTTGCCTCCCGCACGATTTGACGCAGGCGCTCCGGCGATGAATCGCGCGCCGGCTTGCCGGGAAACGGAAGATTGAAAGTATCCAGATCGATGGGATTGACTTTCACCTTTGGCTGCTTGCCCAGCTCATCCGCCACAAGTGCGAGCGCCTTAGCCGTGTAGTTACCCGGCCGCACACTGCCGCAGACGATGGCGATGTTGATCCGCGGTTTCGTTTCTTTCATATATTTTTCCTAATTCAAATTTTCCACCGGCGTTTGTGCATTCGCCTGATAGAACGCTGACAAGAACCGGCGCAAAATGGCTTGCTCCAGCGGGCCTTTTTGACGCACTGGAACGGGAATACGCAATAGAAGATTGATCCGCTTGGGAT
>JBOHQZ010001054.1:0-2550 GCA_050732275.1 bacterium | reverse complement strand
CGCCGGCAAGCGCGATGAGCCAAATCTCCGAATATCGGCGATTTTTCATAGTGTCGTATCGACTTCGACCGGGAAAGAAATTCGCTTGTATGCTTCATTACTTTGGCCGCTCGCTGAAACGCGAATCAGCCGATTGTTGCCGAAATCGGCAACCAAGCACGAGCCGTCATGCGGATTCGCCGCTAAGCTTGCCGGTATATCGAACCCGCTTGCGGAAAAGCGGGGCGCGCCATCCGGCGCTAATTTGAAGATGCGGCTGTCGCCAACTGTGGTTGAGTAATCAATCAGCCAACAGCCGCCCGTGACTTCATCGGCGGACACACGATAAACAAAACGGAACGCCGGGGAGGAGAGCGCTTCCGAATTGCCGTCGGCGTCGAGTCGAATCACGCGCGTGCCGTCGGCGATCCACACTTTGCCGGTGCGGCTATCGATGTCGATATCCCGCGGTCGTTGCAGGGAAACATTGGCTCGACGGCGCAGTACACCGCTTTGAGAGAATATGAACACGCGCAAACTATCGCGGCTGAGCGCCCAAACGTCACGAGTTTGCGGATGCACCGCCAGCGCCGCGATTTTTTTATAGGCTTCGTTGTTCATGGCGCGTGTGCCGTCACTGTTAAATTTCATCAAGCCATTGGTCAATGTGTCGGCGACCCAAACGCTACCATCCGCTTTGTCTACGGCTAAGTCAGCCGGTCCGTCGATGCGATCAAAGCGTCTCGCATTACGACCGTTCACCTCGAGACGTCCCAGCTCGCTGCCGCGAAATTCTTCCAAAACCCAAACATAACCGCGCTGGGCGTCGATTTGCAAACGGAAGGGACTGAAAAAAGCACTGGAGCGCAGAATTTCATGCCCGCCATCGTGCGTCAGCTTGATAAGATCGCCGTTGCGGCCATCAGCAACCCAAGAGACCGTCGGACCGGGCGTAATTGTCACCTCGTCCGACAGCGGCGATTCAAAATTCGGCGCGAGCGCAGAGATGCGGTAGCTCCGCGTGATATCAAAGTTGGTACCAACTTCACTATAAGACAAAATTCCCGACGGCGTTAGCGCGATGACGGAGTCACGGGCTTCTCCCTGCAACTGGCGATAAATTTGAAAGCCGCTCAAATCTCGCAAATCGATGGGATCCCATTTCAACTGCACGGTGTCACGCATCGAGATCACATTCAAACCGGTTGGCCGGCCCTGCGTGTTTGGATTTTTGGGATCAAGCGGATTGAGCCTGGCTCGATCCGAACAGCCGGCAAGCAGAAGGATGATGAGGCTACAGCACAAAACAATAGCGGCAAACAGGCATTTTATAAAATTCAGCAAAAATGCTCTTGGGCAAATTGAAGGCATAGAAATTGTCAAATTTTTGAAAAGAGCCGGGTTTAAGGCTACGCCTGAAAGGTAATCAATTTGGAGGGGGAAGTCAAGGGGCAAGTTGAAAAGCAAAACGCAAAAAGAAAAAGGCAAAAAAGCCGTTGCTTTTTGCCTTTTGTCGTTTTCTTTTTGCCGTTCATTTACGCCACGGCTTCAAAATTTTGCGCCAAAATTTTAGTTCCGTCTTGAAAGAGCACTTCGATTTTATTTTTGGTAAGCACTTTGGTGATCACGCCGACACCAAAACTTTTATGCCGAATTGCCGGGCTTTTGCTAAATTCGCCGGAAAGCGCGTAGTCCGCCACTTGCTGGTCTTCAATCTGGCCAACCAATGTTCCCCAGTCTTTCTTGGCGCGGGAACCGCGAGGGGTGCTCGTGCGCCGCTTGGGGGTGGCCGCTGCAACTTTGATCTTCTCCGCTCCCTGCGGTGCTTTGTAAGCGTGATAGCCTATGCAGGTTTTGCACATCACCTTAGTAATCTTGCCATTCTTAACGGTGGTGACGGTGTGCCACGTATCGTTTTTGCACTTCCCACAATAAGCTTCGATATCTTTGCCAATCAGGGTATCGGCAGATTCACTACGCATGGGTTAAATCTCCTTAAAAAGTTTTCTCCCTGCGGGCGCGGCTGACGGCGGCGCGCGGTAAACGCCCCGCTCGGCGGGAATTTTGATTGTTGCGATTTTTTTAATACTGTATTTTAAGCAAAATTTTTGAAAAAACCAAGCAAATATTTAGTTATTTTAAGTTATTTTACTGGGTTTATGATTGCCGAAAAATTGCAGTGGCGCTTGCTTTTGCGCCAAAACTTTGTTATGTTTGCAAACACGGACTTTATGGACTAACACAAATGAGCGCGAATATTCATTTTGCTTTTTTATTCTGAATACCTGCGCAATTTTTAATCGTTTTGCCTTTTTGGGAAACTGGATAGCTATTGCGCTTCTTGAATTTTAACTGCGAGAGAGGATGATGGAGCTTGTTGCTATCTCGAAATTACCGACGGTTTTGCCTGCCGAAATTTTAAAAATTCTGCACGGCGATCACAGCGATCCATTCGCGATCCTGGGAATGCACGCGGTGGATTTGAACGGCAAATCCGGCATCGCGGTGCGCGCATTTTTGCCGGAAGCCCAATTTGCCCAGGTTGTTGAGCTGGATAAGCGTGAACAACTT
>JBOHQZ010001053.1:0-2550 GCA_050732275.1 bacterium | reverse complement strand
CCCGGCGAAATCTCGGAGCCGCTCAAAACGCAATATGGCTTTCACCTTGTCCGTCTCGACGACCGCCGCGAGGCGCGCCAATATACGCTCGCACAGGATTGGCAGGAGATTCATGACATGGCGCAGAACGCCAAAGTCGAGCGGGAGCTGCAAAATTGGCTGGCCACGCTTAAGAAGCAAATTTACGTGCGGGTGGCGGCGGTGGAGTGAAGCGGTCACAATAACCACTGCAAATAGGCAAAATCAAGAAGCTCCGCTAAAACACGGGGCTTTTTATTGTTTGGAAATGTGTCAAATTCGTTTTATGCTCATTGACGAATTTCTCCCTGCCTACGACGCGATTGAACACCATCAGATCGATATTCACAGCTCAGCCGAGCGGGTTTATATGGCGGCGCGCACGTTGGATTTGAGCGGGTCAGCATGGGTTCGTTGGCTTTTTCGCTTGCGCGGATTTCCCGCATTATTTTTTTCGCGTGCGAGATCGCTGCAAGAAGGTCTTGGGCTGACGCTGGACAGCTTGTTAAAGACCGGCTTTATTTTGCTCGGTGAAATGCCGCTGCGAGAAATCGTGCTCGGGTTGGTTGGAAAATTTTGGACCTCTTCGGGGTGCATACAACGCCTGGATAAGGCAGGGTTCTTAAGCTTCACCACGCCGGATTATGCCAAAGCCGTATGGAATTTTTCCCTCTTGCCACAGGCGGATGGAACAACACGACTTCTTACCGAGACGAGAGTTCTGTGTTTGGATGAAACCAGTCGCAGACGCTTTCGTTTGTATTGGGTGTTCATTCGGCCGTTCAGCGGGTTGATTCGGCGAGAAGCTTTGCGGGCCATCAAGCGGCAAGCGGAAATGAATTAGCTTGTAGTGACGCCTTCGGGCGTTTTCTTTTCACCAGAACCGGTTCCTACAAACAAAAGATTAGCTTGGCCAAAAAACTCGATCAAATCATCGTTGTTGATGTCGAAGCGACCTGTTGGGAAGGCGAGCCGCCGTTAGGCGAAGAGAATGAAATTATTGAAATCGGCGTTTGCACCCTCGGAGTCGCTACGGGACAACGTTTGGACAAGCAGAGCATTCTCGTGCGGCCCGAGCGCTCGCGGGTCAGCGAGTTTTGCACTAAACTTACCACGCTGACCCAGGCGGAGGTCGAAACCGGGATCGCTTTTTCGGAAGCCTGTGACATTTTAAAAAAGCAATACAAATCGAAAAACCGCGTTTGGGCCAGCTACGGCGATTATGACCGGCGGCAATTTGAGCAACAGTGCCAATCGCACAACGTCGAATATCCTTTCGGCCCGACTCATATCAACGTGAAAAATCTTTTTGCGCTCGCGCAGGGATTGCGTGAGGAAGTCGGCATGGCCAAAGCGCTGGCATTGCTGAACCTTCCCCTCGAAGGCGTCCACCATCGCGCTGGCGACGACGCGTGGAATATCGCGCGGATTTTGGCGGAGCTATTGCTAAAATTGCGAAGCCGTAAATGATCAGTATAAAATTTTACCCTCTCACTCCCGACCGCTGGCATGATCTCGAATCATTATTCGGCAAGCGCGGGGCGTGTGGCGGCTGCTGGTGCATGTGGTGGCGCTTAAAGCGTTCTCAATTCAACCAGCAAAAAGGCGAAAAAAACAAGCGCGCTTTCAAAAAAATCGTTGCTTCCAGAGCGGTCCCGGGAATTATTGCCTATGTCGGCGGCGAACCGGTGGGTTGGTGCGCGCTGGCACCGCGTGAAACTTACCCCGTTCTAGCCAATTCGCGCATTCTGCAACCGGTGGACGACCAGCCGGTTTGGTCGGTCACCTGCTTCTTTGTCGCCAAACCGTTTCGGCGCCGGGGAGTCACGGTGGCTTTGCTGCGCGCTGCGGTCGAGCATGCCGCAAAGCGTGGCGCCAAAATCGTCGAGGGTTATCCGATGGAGCCGAAACAGGGCAAGATGGCGGATGCGTTTGTCTGGTTCGGTTTGGCCTCGGCGTTTCGCCAAGCGGGATTTGTGGAGGTACTTAGAAGATCGGAAACGAGGCCGATCATGAGAATAAAAGTTAAAAAGGAAAACAAAGCTAACAAAGCAAGAACCCAACGCGGACAAACCGCAACCCGACGGGCGTAGCCAAACAAGGAAAAAATTATCCGCCGAATTTCACCGAAGTCACCGAGTGTCGCCGAATAAAATTTTCTCGGCGAATCTCGGTGCATTCGGCGTTTATCGGCGGGAGTTTTTTGTTTTTTCTGCACAGATTTCACTTGTCTGCGCCCGTCCATGGAAGCCGCGGCTGATAAAACCGTTCGAGCGATTTGTTCGTTTTTTGTATATGCACTTCCGCGAATTTCATTACCGTTGGGAATGGGAGCTCCAGTCAAGTCCGGAAGCGGTGTGGCCGCTGATTTCCGACACGAATCGTTTCAATCATGACACCGGCGTGCCGGCAATCGAGCGTCGTGCTGATGCCGGCGTCAAGTTGACGAATGCGCGCCGGCGCTTGCGGCTCATACGTTTAGGCTTCGCCGTCGAATGGGAAGAAGAGCCTTTTGAGTGGATCCGTCCCTTC